>JAUILJ010000745.1 GCA_030433055.1 Polyangia bacterium | reverse complement strand
CGTGCCCGAGCGAGGCGCCCGTCTACACGACGGTCCCGCGCGGCCTGCCGCCCCCGGAGCCCGCCGAGTGGCTGCGCGCCAGGGGGTTCGCATCGCCGGCGCAGGCAGGCAGCGAGGATCGTCATGAGCGGGGTGAGCTCGGTGAAGCGACCGAGCTCGGCGATTCGCTCCGGCCAGCCATCGTGACCGACGTGGCTGGACGCCAGGGTCATCTCGTCGTCCCCATCGAACAGCGTGTTGGCGGTGAGCATCTCGTAGGCGGTGCAGGCGAAGGCGTAGAGATCAGCAGCCTGGGGTGGGGGGGTGAGATCATCCGGAACCACGCCGAGGATCTCTGGAGCGCAATATTCCAGGGTTCCACAGCCGGGGCGCAGCTGACGCCCGCTCAGGCCGAAGTCCACGAGCACCGGATCGCTGCCATCTCGCAAGATCACGTTGCCGGGCTTCACGTCGAGGTGCGCGACGCCCACCTCGTGCATCGCCTCGAGCTCGGCCAGGATCCCGTCGAGGTATCCAAGCACCCGCTCGGTGGTCAACGAACGGCTGCGGATCAGGCGGTCCAAGCTGAAGCCTCGGATCAGCTCCATCACCAGGATTGGCTTCGGGCGCGAGGCCAGGTCGAAGGTGACGAAGCGAGCCAGGTTCGGGTGCTGAGGCAGCCCGAGCAGCGCGCCTGCTTCCTCCCGGAATAGCTGCAGGAACTCTTGCTCCGAAATGGAGCGGGCCATCGTGGGGTCGTACTGGGGCACCTTGAGCGCGAAGAGCTCGGCCTTGCTCGAGTGCCGTTCCTCGACTCGACGCGCCACGAACACCGAGCTGACGCCGCCGCTGCCGAGCGCCCTCACCACGTAGAAGCCCCCGATCGTACGCCGGGGCAGCAACCAGTCGGGCAGCGCTTCCCGGCGTTTTTGCAGGGGAATGGCGTAGACGTCGCTGGGTGGGCTCGCTGGCAGGTTCGCGATGCGGGTGGTCACCGAAGCGATCGCCGCCGCGAGCGCTGGCGGCAAGTCAGCCGCCAGCTCGCCGATGGCCATCGCCATCTGATCGCGATTGGCCGGCACACCAGCGGTCACGGCGCGCTCGATCAGCGCCGAGAGCGGCGGCACGTCGGCGATGATCATGATGCTCGTGCTGCTGCCGCCCCCAGCCAGCAGGCGCCGATTCGCCGCCGCGCTCAGGCGACGCAGGGCGTCGACGGCGTGCTCCAGATCCGCGATCGCGTTGTTGCCGCCCGCCGTGTCCACGATCTCCGAGAGCCCGCGGGCGGCAGCGATGGTCTCCAGAGCGCGCCCGATGCGCAGCACTACCTGCCGTAGCGCTTCCCCGCGGTAAGAACCCGTCGAGGACACTCGGCGGCTCAGTTCGACGGTCGCGGTGGCCAGCGCCGCCTCTTTGCCGTCTCCGTCTGGCGGTGGGAGAGAGTCCAGATGGCCGTCTGCGATGGAGTCGAGCGCACCGCGGGAGCCGCTGGAGAGGAAGCCCGCCCAAGCAGCCGCTGGCCCACTGACGTCTTCGCTGGTCGAGGCTTCCGCGATCGCCGACACGCTGCGGGCATCGTCGAGCTCCCGCGCCAGCACCAGGAAGATATCGCTCGGATCGGCCACGCCCTCACGCACCGCGGCATCGAACGAGCGCGCGAGCGTGGCACAGGTGATACGATGCAGGCTCTTTGGCGCGGTCTTGATGCGCTCCAGCATCAGGCGGATGATGTCGATTACCCGGTTTCTCACCCGGGTCGCGGCGCCTTCGGAGGTGTCCCGACCAGCAGTCTCCAGATCGACCAGGTGCAGCAGCGTGCGTAGCCGCCGCCCCGTGCCCACCACCTGAGCCCGGTCGCCGCCATCGGGCTCACTGACCCGCTCACCCTCGATCAACCAGCGCCCCAAGCGCTCGTACAGCTGATCGAGCTCGGGCACCGACGCGTCCGTGTCTCCTGGGCGGCGCCCGAGCAGCAGCAGATCGCTGAGGCGGGAGCGCTCGAGCGCGCCGGCATCCAAGGTGAGCAGTGGCGGGAACGTCTCGGCGACGACTTCGCCATCGGGAGCCAGGCGCTGGATGCGATCCATCGCCGAGCTGGCGCGCGCTGCGGCTTCCAGCGCCAACTCGTGGGCCATCCGCGCGCCCTTGGTCTCGAAGGCGATCAGGGCACGGCGCACGCTCTGCAGGAGTCCGCCTTCGCTCTCCGCGTCCTGGGACAGATCGTTCAGCGCGCGGTGCGCGACGTAGCCTGTCACCGGATCCGCCGAACGCATCTGATCGTCCAGCACGTCACGCACGATCTCCTGAGCGCGCATGCCGAAGCCGGGATTCGCGACGTCTCGGAGCAACTCCACGGTCGCCTCCGCTACGTCCAGCCGCAGCGAGGCGGTCAGCCAGTCGAGCAGATCTTCGGCCACGTCTGGCTCGGTCTCGATGACGCACGGCAGTCCCCAGGTCATGGTGGCGGCGATGCCTGGATCGCGCTCGGCGATCGGCCCCTTGAGCAGGCTCCGACACTGCTTCATCGCGGTGTCCGCGTCGCTGGACATGCAAGCCACCAGGCTGACCGCCGCGCGGCGCCACTCAGTCGGAGATAGCGCCGGATCTAGCGCCAGCTCAATTTCCTCACGGATTTCCGGCTCCACCCCCGAGAGCAGACCACGCGCCACGGCCGCGTGGCGCCATACGAGCGGCTCGCGGTCATGCAGCAGGCTCTCGAAGACCGGGCGCACGGCGGCGCTGCGCAGCAGCTGACGTGGGAATGGATCGCCCTGATGGCTCCGCGTGACCGCCTCGCGAGCAGCCCGCTCGAGCAGGCGGGCCGCCAGCCGGCGCGCGGGCAGCGCGCCGGTAGACGGCTGCGCGACCCAGCGATCGAACAGCTCACGCCGCGCGACCAGCGCGAACGCCAGCGGATCGGAGTTCACCGAAGCGCCGATCGACAGGTCAGTGACGAGACTCACCCGGGCGCGGAGCGTCGCCGTATCCAGTGGCTTGGCGTTGCCGAGCGCCATGCGGTGAGCGACCGCGGCGAACGTGCTGGCCGTACCGCCATACAAGTGAGTGAAAGCGCGCCGACCGAACTCTCGACGTTCGTTGCCGGGAGGCAACGCCGCGGAGATCTCGTACAGCGCCACTGCCCGGGAGCTGGGAGCGATCCAGTCAAGATCGTCGGCCAAGCCGCGATCCAGGGCGACGCGTGCCGCGGCCACGAGCTCCGAGACTTCGATGCCGTCGAGCGGTGGTGGGCCGTCAATACGTTGGGCTCGCCCGAGCGCGGCGACGGCCTGGCGCCAGCTCGCACGGCGCTCGTCAGCGTCCCCGAGCCGCGGAAGCGTGTTCAGGGCCTCCACGGGATTCGGTCGAAGGCGCATGCAGTGTTCTACATTACTACCGAGGGCACCGCCTCGTGCAACCAGCGCGCGCAGCGAAGTGCATTGTCCTCGGACGCCGAACCAACAGAACGACCAAAACGCGAGACCTGGGCAGGAGCGGCCGCGCGGACCGCTTGTGCGCCGGTGTGGGCCTCCGAGCACCCCGTGCGGTGAGCCACGCAGCTACGAGCAAGGAGGTTCGGTGTCGGGTTTGCGACGAACCCGTGGAGCCATTAGCGTGTCGCTCATGCAGCCGACGCCAGAGCAAGCCCTAGAACGCGCCCGAGAACACTGTTTCATGTCCGGGGTCGGTGACGTCGGAGAGGCGCTGTGCGAAGCGAACATGGCGTTCGGCCTGGCGAAGATGCACCACGTCCAGCGCGAGCTGGGGCTCCCTCCCGACGCCTCGTTCATCGGCGCGACCGACGCGACGGTGACCCGCAACACCAAGCGCTGGGGGCAGGGCTTTGGCTATGGAGGTCGCATCCAGTGGAGCGGTGACTTCGCGGTCCTCGACATCAAGAGCAATTGCTGCGGGATGATCGTCGTCGCCCCCGAGCGACCCGTCGACATCGAGGCCCTGGAAGCAAACGCGAAACGTCTTCAGAAGGATCCGCCGAGGCTCGACGGCCACACCGTCGACTTCGACCTGGGCGAGGGGAATCACTTCGTTGACGTGTGCGACGTCGTGCAGACCTTCAACGGCGCCGAAGCTGACGCTCAGCAGTACGTGATCATCCACACCAGCGGTCATGAGTTCCGGGAGCGCTCTCCTCGAGGACCGGGGATCTACTTCGACGCCAGCCCCGAGCTCGAGGCAATGCTCGAGCGCCGCGAGACGCCCTGGGGCAGCCTCCATATCCTCCAGGGACAGGCAGCCCAAGACTGGTACGGGATCTACGACTGGTGCCAAGACTTCAGCCTGCGTCGCCGAGAGCTGCTGGCGCGGGAGCTGGTCGGCCCGCTGCGAGTGATCTGCAACCGAACGCACCAGGGGCTCAGCGCGATCAACGACGCGATCCTCGGCTGCTATCACTTCAGCCAGGAAGATCTCGACAGTGGTCAGCGCTTTCCCCTGACCCTGGCGCCCGACCTGCCCGCCTATCTGGACCGCGAGGCGATCCTAGGTCGCGACGACCGGGGCGGCGCCATGGC
>JAUILJ010000744.1 GCA_030433055.1 Polyangia bacterium | reverse complement strand
CCGATGGCTGTTCAAGGACTCCAACGTCACCAGTCGTCAGCGGCTGCTGAGCGCGCTCGCGGGAGGTAGCGGGGCCCTGCGGCACAGGAGCCCCGAGCATTACCTCACGGAAATTTTCCGAGCGCTGGGTAACATCACCGAGATCGTGTGCCGCCGGGCCTGTTGGGGGTGAGAGCACACCGCGCAGCTCCGATAGCAACACGCCCGCGTCCGCCTGGCGCTGCGTCGGGTCGAGGGACAACGCACGAGCCAGAATTGCCGTGAGCTTCTCCCCGTCTCGCCCCGTGAGGTTCGGGCTCGGCCGCACCGGGGCGAAGACAGCCTCGTGGATCGACTGCCGAGAGGCGCCCACATACGGCGGCCCTCCACCGAGCAGTTCGCAGAAGAGCAACCCCAGAGCGTGGACGTCAGTCCAGGGCCCCGTGGCTTCGCGCGCCAGCTGCTCGGGTGCGGCGTAAGCCAGCGTAAAGGCAGTGTCATCGGACGCCGTCGGGCCGCGCCCGTCGGTGGTCGCAGGTTCAAACCACTTCGCCACGCCAAAGTCCACGATGCGTGGAGCCATGCGACCGTCCTCGCGGACGACCATGACGTTGCTCGGCTTCAAATCCCGGTGGGCAATGCCTCGGAGGTGCGCGTGTGCCAGCGCCTCCAGGACGGGCTCGAGCACCACCCAAGCGTCCTGAATCGACCAGGCTGCGTGGTGCTGCGCGATCTCTTCCGCGAGCGTGGCTCCGTCGCACCACTCAGTCACGAGCCACGGGATAGCGGGAGTGTCACCCTCAGCAGGTTCCACGCCTGTGTCGAGCACGGAAACGATGTTGGGATGGCGCAGCTGCGCTAGCAGCTGCGCCTCCACCAAGAACCGGGACAGCATCCGTTGCTGGCGATCGATGCTCCAATCCGAGGAGACCCGCAGCGCCTTCAACGCGACGGGGACATCGAGCCACTGGTGGTGCGCGCGATACACCACTCCAAAGCCGCCCTCACCGACGACGGCCTCGATCCGGTAGCGCTGCGCGAGCGTCTTCCCACACCACGCCGCTGTCTCCCCACCCAACACGTACCGGGTATATCCCGCGACGCGCGGCGTGCCCAGCTGCCTCCGCCGCGCTCGGCCCCGCGACCGCTACCGGTGCATGCCGGGCGATACGACGATGGGTGCGGGGGCAGGCCCCGAGTAGATCCCTTTGCAGACCGAAGGCTCCTTCCGATACAGGTCGCACTGCTTGCACATGCAGAACGCCTCATCGCGATCGCATTGAGCCTGGGTTCCACCGTTGTTCATGCAGTCGATGTGATTGCCGAGGCAGTGGAGGGCGCAGCGATCGGTGAAGCCGTCGTCTCTCAACGGTTCCTGACTCTCCCCAGCACCGTCGTCTTCCACCCACTGCGGGTCGTCGAGCTCAGTGCCATCTCCTGCAAAGCACGCGGGTAGGCACAGCGTGCCAAGTAAGACGGCGAACACACCGGCAACAGCGGATGATTGGGTCAACATGAGTCGCTCCTGAGGTTTTGGGCGCGTCTGAGTGCGCCGATGCAGCCACCTGAGCAAGCGCTGTGCCGCAAGACCGAGCCGCGGAACACCGGTGTTTTCCGCATGTCTACGGAGGCTTGGGCGTGTTGCGCCACGCTGGTGCAACACCCGATCAGGGAGAGCGCAACCCTCGCCGGGCCGCGTGCAAGGATCGTTTACCCCCGCGGAAACGGCAAGGACCCAGACGAGGCCGGTTCAGCGACCGAAGCAGCTCGTAGGAGGAGCGCGGCCCCCTCGAAGGCACCTGACCTCAGCTGCCCGACCAGGTGTGCCGACGCGCCTGAGCCGCGGGGCGCACGTCGACGTTGAAACCGGTGAGGTGGGCCATGCCGCTCACCGCTTCGAGCCGCTGGGGTCCATCGTGGGCCAGCAGGTTCACGTTCACGCCACGCGTCTCCCGAGCGACGCTCTGCCCCGAGTGCTGGTGCCCCCAGCCATGAGGCAGCGCGACCGTGCCCGGCATCAAGTCGAGGGTCAGCCGCACGGGGACCCTCACTGTCGCAACCTCGGTTTGAACGTCAGCGAGATCACCTTCTTTGAGGCTCAAGTGGGCAGCGTCTTCGGGGTGCAAGTAGAGGTAGTTGGTACCCCGATCGCCGGCGACGAAGTCATCCAGGTTGTGCGTCCAGGAGTTGTGGGTGGTCACGGCTCGCTTGGTGATGAGCTTGAGGCGCCGCGCGTCGCGCTTCTCGTGTTCGAAGAATGCCTCGAGGTTTTGCGCCTGACTGAGTAGCTGCCCGGGCGCCAGGTGGACGCGCCCATCGTCAGTCACTACGCGCTTCCCGAGGAACGTGTTTCCCTGGTGATCCGGACGCAGGCGCCCGTGGCGCGCCGCCAGCAACGTCTCGAAGCTGCCCTGGCCGGTGACGCGCAAGAGCAGCGAGAGCAACAACTCTTGCGGCAACGAGGGTTGCTCATCAGGGCGCTTGCGCGAGTGCCAGGCCTGCAGCGCTTCCAGGCCCAGCTGCGCCACCTTCGACCCGAAGATGCCGAGCCCAGCAGCGCGAGCCAGAGCCAGGTAGATGCTGGCTTCGTCTCGCTGCTCTCCGCTGGGAGGCAGCACCGCCTTCGTCGCTTGAAGGTAGGGCCGCGACTGCATCCCAAGCAAGAGCGGGAACACGAACGGCAGGTCCGGGCGCTGGAGCGGGCTGGTGCAAGGCAGCACGTAGTGGGCGAGGCTCGCCGTCTCGCTGGGTTGAATGTCGAGGGCCACCAGGAGCTCCAGCGCTTCGAACGCTTCACGGAGCCGGCCAGCGTTGGCCATGGTGATGAGCGGATTACCTCCGGTTACGAACAATGACTTCACCTGCCCTGGGCCCGGCGTCAGAATCTCGTCGGCAAGCGTTCCCCCAGGGAAACCATCGTTGACTGCCTGGAAACCACCCACCCGGGACCGGTCGCTTCGCAGCAGCACCCCTGTCCGCTTCCCAAAGCGTGCGAAGTCGACGATGCCACGTCCCACCAGCGTGCCCCCCCGACGGTCGAGGTTTCCGCTCACCAGGTTGATCACTTCTTGTAGCCAGAAAGCGAGGCTCCCATGGCTCCCCATGTTCACCCCGGTCGACAGGTAGAGCGCCGCCCCGTCAGCATCGGCGTAGGCCTTGACCATGCCCCTCAATACATCCGCAGGGATACGCGTCACCTCACCACAGCGCTCGGGCGTCCACGGTTCACACAACCTTCGCACGCTGTCAAAGCCCGTGGTGTGCTGCGCGATCCGTTCCTCGGACACCGCGCCCAGACGTATCAGTTCATTCAGAAACGCCAGGTAGAAGAACACGTCGGTGTTCGGTCGAATGAACACGTGGCTGCCCGCCACTTTGGTGCTCTCGGTGCGGCGAGGGTCAACGAAGAACACGCTCCCCCCGCGCGCTTCGATGGCACGCAGGCGCTGGATGGGGTTCGAGACTTGGAGGAAGCTCCACTTGCTCACCGCAGGATTCGCACCGACCACGATCAGGCAACGAACCCGATCGACATCGGGAAACGGCTGGGTAAAGGGGAAGCCGTACATCAGCCGTGCGACAGCAAACTTGTTGGCACAGTCCTGAGTCGCCGAGGAGTACATGTTGCGTGAACCCACCGCGTTCATGAACCCTTGCGCGAAGATTGGGTGGAGCACGCCGAACCCCGCGGCGGTCCCTACGTACATCGCGATGGAGTCCGGACCGGATCCGTCACGCAGCGCCCTCACCTTGCCGCCAATCTCGCTCAGCGCCTGCTCCCACGAGATCCGTTCGTGTCGACCGCCAACGCGCTTGAGCGGGTGCTGGAGGCGGTCAGGGCTGCTGTAGAGACGCTGCTGCTTCAGGCCTTTCACACACGCAAAACCACGGGTGGCAACATGTCGCGCGTCGGGGCGGATCTCGGTGACGGTGTCACCTTCCAGGTCCACCTCGAGCCCGCAGAGCGCCTCACAGATACGGCAAAACGTGTGTTCCGTTCGGGCCATGAGCGCTAGCGTAACGCGGTAGGGCTTGAATACCGCCGGGATACCGCGGCGCTCCTCCGCCACCTCGGTCACACGCATCGCCTCCGCTGCTTGGCTCGAGCGCGCGGGCTTGCCTATGCTCGCCACATGACCTCGCAAACCCCCATCGCGCTGGTCACCGGGGCTTCCAGCGGCATTGGCGCCGAGACGGCGCGCGGCCTGGCGCGGGTCGGACATCACGTCGTGGTAGTGGGGCGCAACCCAACGCGCACCCAGCAAGTCACCGAGAGCATCTCGCGTGACGGCGGCAGCGCGGAGTACCTCTTGGCGGACTTCTCCAGCTTGGAGCAGGTGGCACGGATCGCTCACGAGTTCAGCTCACGCCACTATCAGCTCGACGTGCTGGTAAACAACGCTGGGTTATGGCACCCGCAGCGCCAGCTCAGCCAGGATGGCTACGAAGACACGTTCGCGGTCAATCACCTGGCAGCGCATCTGCTCACCCGGCTGCTGGAACCGAGGCTCACCGCGACGCCAAACGCTCGCG
>JAUILJ010000743.1 GCA_030433055.1 Polyangia bacterium | reverse complement strand
CGCCGGAAACCCGAACACCGCCGACGCCGCAAGGAGGACCACCACCAGCAGCCAGAATGACCGCGTGCCTCGATCCACGGCGGCACGCTAACACAACGCCAAAGCACAACGCGAGCGCGGGCGAGCCGCCCGAAGCACGCTCGAGTTCAATTCCACGCTGTATCCACCGAGGCCAGGTGTTTCCCCCGCGCCTCTCAGGGTTTCGGTGCCGGGTTTCGGTGTCGGGTTTCGGTGTCACTGGGTGCGGGGCGAAGAGTAGTCCGGTCCCGCCAACGCCGTTCCCCCTGCGAGCGGACTTGCAGCGCGTCCGGGGACGCTCATGCAGCCCACCTCGCGACGCTGGTGGCTGCACGGGTTGTTCCCCAGCGGTCCTCACCCCCGAACCTCCCGCCACTGACGCGTCCCACTGGCCGCCAGTCATATCCGTGCGGTATTAACATGCACGACGCGTCCAGCGCAGCTAGCCCGCAGTGGTCGCAAGGTTCCCCACGGGATCGAAAACGCCTCACCACACCGAGTGGGCTCGCCACCGACGAGCGTGATTCCTGTGCTCGAGCGACTCGGCCCGATCCGTGCACGTCCCGCTACAACACCCAACAACCAGCGGGCACTCAGCCGCCAGTGTGGCAGCTACAAAGCTGCCGGTTTGACCACCTCGGTAGGCGAACGGCGCTGATCGCGAGCGCTCCAACGTGCTGTTCAGTGAGCGGCCGACGTGCCGCGACGCAGGAGATGAGCTATGTTTGAAGAGATGCGGTGTATCACTCGAACGAGTGCGACCCGCCGACCCATCACCTCCAACACACCAACGTCCTTCGCACGCTTGTGCGGCGGAGCGCTGGCTGCGTTCGCTTTGTGTTTGGGCAGCGGGTGCGCAGCTTCCAAGCCCCCAACTCCCAAGGAGCCTCCTCGGGCCATCGAGCCACGAACGGAGAATCAACCGCGGCGTGTCGTACCGGAGCACCTGGCGCCACCGCCTGCGTACGGAAACAAAGTCGTGATGGCGCGCGCCGAGTCGTCCCACGCGACCTACTGAGTCGCACATCGGCGTCCACCGCCGCGGGTCTCGCTTGCCCACCAAACCTGATCTGGACCTCAGGTTTGTAGGCAATTTCGGCTGTTGAGACGCGAAACCATGAACGCCAGAGTCAGAGTGCGCCCTGCATGCCCCTACAAGTCGGGAACCTGTCACTCAGTGATAAGAAAAACGAACGCTCAATCGTAAATCGACGTCCTCCAGTGCCCTCTCGGGCGTGCGTTCGGGGCGTGCTTGATATAATGAGCAGTTCGTGATCGGTAGTGCGCCAGGCCGCGGCTTCGGAGAAGTCCACCCGGGGGATCGCCTCGGTCGCTACGAGATTCTTCTCGCGGTGGCTCAGGGCGGTATGGCGCGCGTGTGGGCTGCGAAGCAGCACGGCCAGCGTGGCTTCAGCAAGGTGGTGGCGATCAAGACGATCCTGCCGAACCTCGCAGAGGACGAAACCTTCGAGCGCATGTTCCTTGACGAAGCGCGCGTGGCGGCGGGAGTACATCACCCCAACGTCTGCGAGATCTTCGACCTGGGCGAAGAGGACGGCGTGCTCTACCTCGCCATGGAGTGGGTCGAGGGCGAGAGCCTCGCGCGCGTCCTGAAGCCTGGAACGGGAGTCGAGGGCGCGCTGCCGCAGCGGCTCAACGCGCGGCTCGCTGCAAAGATCATCGCTGAGGCGTGCGGCGGGCTACATGCTGCCCACGAATTGACCGACGACCACGGCCACCGTCTGGATGTCGTGCATCGAGACGTTTCCCCGCAGAATATCTTGGTCGGATCGAACGGCTCCGTCAAAGTGATGGACTTCGGCGTGGCCAAGGCGCTCGGGATGAGCACCGAGACCACCAGCGCTGGCCAGATCAAGGGCAAGGCGCCCTACATGAGCCCCGAGCAAGCGGGAGGTCGAAAGGTCGATCGTCGTAGCGACGTCTTCGCGCTGGGCATCTGTCTCTACGAAGCGACCACGGGCAAGCGACCCTTTTCGGCACCGGGCGGAAACCAGATCCAGATCATCAAGCAGATCTTGAGCGGCCAGTTCGAACCTCCCAGCGCTCACGTCCCCGGCTATCCCCACGAGCTCGAGCAGATCATCCTCAAGGCGATGGCGATGGATCCCTTCCAGCGCTTCGCCACCGCGGACCGCATGAAGACCGCACTCGAGGAGTGGCTGGCGCGGTCAGGCCCTGTGATCACTCAGACCCACATCGGCGCGGAGCTACAAACCCGGGTGGGTCACATCGTCAGCGAGCGCCAAGAGCACATCAAGCACCTGATGCGTCAGAGCCTCGCACGGGTCACCGCCTCACCCCGCGACAGCTTCCAAAGCGTCGGCGACCAGTCAGCGTCCGTTCCAAGCTTCATCCGCAACGTCGCGCCCACGTCGACCTCCGGGGCGGAACTGAGTCAGGGCGCGATCTCTGCCCCGCGGAAGCGGCCCAGCGCGATGGGCACGGTGTTCATGGGTGTTGGCATCGGCCTGGGCGCGTTTCTCCTGATCGGCGGCCTGGGCTTCGGTGGCTGGTACCTGCTCGGGGGCTCCAAGGCCACACCCGAGCCGGTGGCAGCCGCGACGGTCGCGCCTCCCCCCGCGACGGCTCCCTCCGCGGCGCGCCCCGCGCCTGCCCCGATGGCTGCCAGTGTCGAATACATCACCGTGCGCACCGTGCCCGCAGACGGTGTGTCGTTGGAGTTCGAAGGCTCTGTCTTGAAACCCGGGGTCAACCGCGTCCCCCGCCCGCTGCCGGGGAGTACTCGCAAGCTGATCGCCCGAGCCGACGGCTATGAGGAGCAGACGCTCAATCTGGACTCGGAGACGCCGTCGACCGTCGACCTGGTGCTGAGCGCCAACGCGGCGCCCGCCAAGGCTGAGGAGCCCAAGGCAGCGCCCACCGCGACGCCAGAGGAGCACGCGAAGCCAGCTCCCAAACCCGAGAAGTCTGCGGAAAAGCCCAAGCCAACGCCAGTCGACATCCCGGACAACCCGTTCGATTGACGTCCGTCTCCCAGGCGCTTCAGCCTAGCTGAGCGACCAGCGCACGCTCGAGCGCAGTGAGGTGCGAGCTGGTAGCAGCGGAGGGCGCGGGAACCTGGCCTCGGCATTGCTGCAATCTTGAGCGCCCCCGCGTAGTAAGAGGATGATTGAGGAGTTACGCCACAGCGGCGTACGCAGGAAGTAGGACAAGCGGATGACGAAGGTTTCTTCGTTCGCGCCGAGTGGAGCGCGAACCAGGCGTCGAACGATCGCGAGCGCCCTGATCTGGGCAGCCGTGGGGCTGGGTGGCGGAATCGTCAGCAACCCGGTCCACGCCCAAGAGATGAGTGAGGCGGAGACCAAGGCAGAGGCCTCCCGCCTGTACAACGAGGCGAAGCGTGCCCTGAGCGAGGAACGCTATCGCGACGCTGCGACCAACTTCGAGGCGGCGAGCCGCCTCAGGCCCCACGCCGTCGCGCTCTATACTGCTGCACAGGCGTGGGAGCTCGCCGGTGAGCCGGCGCGCGCCGCAGATGCCTTCGCGCTGGCGCTGGCGACTCCGAAGCTCAACGAGTCTCAGGCTGCGAGGGCTCGGGAGCGCCTGGATGCGTTGGAGCAAGCCTTGGGCGTCGTCTCGGTCCTGGGGGACGACACGACACGAGTTCAGCTGGACGACCACTCCGAGTTCAAAGCCCCGGCGCGCCTGCACGCGAGCAGCGGCTCTCACGTGCTGCTGATCCTGAGGGCGGACGGCTCTGTCGAGCGTCGCAATATCGAGGTCAAGGAGAAGGAGGTCCTCGAGCTAGACGCGGAAGCGAAGCCGGAAGAAGCGCCCAAGCCCCAACCCAAGCCTAAGAAGCTCGCCGAGCCCCAGCTCAAGCCCGTGCAAGAGGAGGAGCCCAAGGCCGAATCCCCATGGAAAACGGTGGGCTTCGTCACGGCTGGCGCGGGCTTGGCGTCGGTGCTTGGCGGAGTACTGCTTGGTCTCTCTGCCAAGGACGCGGAGACGGCATACAAAGCAGGGCCCACTCGCGAGGGCTTCGATCACGCCCAGGGCCTGCAGACCAAGACGAACATCATGTTGATCGCAGGCGGGGTGCTGACCGCCGCTGGCATCACGTTGATTGTCTGGCAACCCGACGCCTCCGAGGGAGGCGCCAAGGGCAAGATGAGCCTCGGACTGGGGCCAGCTCAGCTGTGGGCAAAGGGGATCTTTTGATGCGACGCTCGACTTCGCTTGGCATAGTTTGCGGGGCCTTGGGCAGCTTGGCTTTCGCAGCCTGCAGCTTGGACCTGGATGAGGCCTTGATCGGCAAGGGACCGAACCAGGATGGGGGTGTCGACGGTTCGGTTGGTGGGAGCGCTGGGTCTGGTGCCTCCGGCGGAACAAGCTCGGGCGCCGCGATCGGGTCCGTGGCGGGGCACCAACTGCGGGCGATCTGGCGTGAGACCACGGGCCTGCGCCTGACGCGGCCCGCCGCCTACCCCTGCTGGCTGCGGCCCTTGCGCGTGCACCG
>JAUILJ010000742.1 GCA_030433055.1 Polyangia bacterium | reverse complement strand
CTAGCCAAGCAGTTTCGAATGCACTTCCGAGGTTAAGCCTCGGGATTTCACATCCGACTTGCCAAGCCGCCTACACCCGCTTTACGCCCAGTGATTCCGAACAACGTTTGCACCCTCTGTCTTACCGCGGCTGCTGGCACAGAGTTAGCCGGTGCTTGCTAAGGAGATACCGTCATCACGCAGGATATTAACCTACGCTTATTCTTCTCTCCCCACAGAGCTTTACAACCCGAAGGCCTTCATCGCTCACGCGGCGTCGCTGCGTCAGGCTTTCGCCCATTGCGCAAGATTCCCCACTGCTGCCTCCCGTAGGAGTCTGGACCGTGTCTCAGTTCCAGTGTGGCTGTTCATCCTCTCAGACCAGCTACCCGTCTATGCCTTGGTGAGCTTTTACCTCGCCAACAAGCTGATGGGCCGCAGGCTCATCCCCAAGCACGAGCTTTCATGAAGAGGCCCGCTTTGGCCGCAACATCCGAGGATGCCGTGGTCTTATGCTGTATTAGCCCTCCTTTCGGAGGGTTATCCACCACTCAGGGGTAGATTACCTACGTGTTACTCACCCGTGCGCCGCTGTACTGGGGCCGAAGCCCTTTCTCGCTCGACTTGCATGTGTTAAGCGCGCCGCTAACGTTCGTTCTGAGCCAGGATCAAACTCTCCAGTTAAATCCTGTCGGCTAACGTGCAGTGCATCGGTTTCCCGACACAGTTGCCGTCGCCATTACTCTTCGCCAATTGACTAGTCGCGATGTGGTTTGGCGGTTCCGGTTCGTCTCTCGACGACCGTCATCCGCTGGCAGCTGTTTAGGCCGCCCACCGCAGACTGTCTGGGCCCACGAACTTCGTGGTTTTGTAGAACTCAGTTTTCAAGGACCGAGGGGAGGGGTTCCTCCCGAGCGGGCTGCGGAATCTAGTTTCCGCCGGGGGCTCTGTCAACTCCGAAAGTTTCTTTTTTTCGGAGTGGGTAGCCGGCGTTTTCTATCGAGATCACTCGCTGGAAAACAGCTACCCGGACCGCCGTACCCTGCTCGAGTTCCCTTGCGGGTTCTCTCGCCGAGCGGTCGAGCGTGGGAGATCACAGGGCCCAGGACAAGCTGTGGAGATCTTTCGGGTCGTGCCTTCGCAGGCGCGACTCTGTCTCCGCATTTCGTCCGAGGGAGGACCCGGGGATCACCCGTTCCCCTCTGGCTTCCGGGAGGGCCCGTCCGCCGTTGGGGAGGCGGCTTCTCCCTCATTCCACCCACTTGGTCAAGCACACCGGCGATCTTTTTTTCGGGAGCTGGGTGAGCGGTCGTTCAGTGCGGTGCCCAACGGAGCAACAAACCTAGGCTGTTCGCGATCTTGGCGGCCGTTGGTAGGGCCCGACTTTTTGAGCGTTTCGGCGCTGCCGTCGAGGGTCCAAAACGGCTCGCGCGCCCACTTCTTCCGGGCAATCCGCAGTTTGCTGCGGTGATTTTTTCGGAACGCGGACCCGGCGCGTGGAGGCTCTGCGGCTGGAGTACGCTCGGCTGGTGACGAGAGCTGGGAAGAAGTGGTGGTGCGCGGGGCTCTTCAGCTGTGCGCTGGCAGGACTGAGCGCCGCTGGGGGAGCGGCCCCGCAAGCGACCTGTGGCCGGCCAGGGGCCCCGCCCTGTCCGCTCCAGCGCTGGATGCGAGAGCAGGTCGCGGCCGCCCGTTACGAGAAGGACCTGCCAAAGCTAGCGGAGCACCTGGAGCAGCTCGCCAGGTGGAACCCAGAGCCTGACGAGTGGACGAAGTGGACTCGCTACGCACGCGACGGCGCCGCCGCCGCTCGCGCTGGTAGGCGGCCAGACAGCAGCTGTCGGGGCTGTCACCGGGACTACCGGACACGCTTCCAGCGCAGCTACCGCGACAAGCAGGCCCCTCCCAGGGCGCCGTGAAGCGGAGCGCGGCCGACTGAATCAGCGCGCCTCCCCCCCGAACCCTGCAGAGGCGTGAGCCCATGCATCCCGCGAGCAGCTTGCGTTTCCGCGGAGAATCACGCGCCCAGGGGCAACTCGTCGGCGAACCAGACCCCGAGGCGTTCGCGAACCAAGGTGAGCTCGGCGCCGTTGGTCAAACGCACGCGATAGCCCAGATCTCTCGGGTTGGGACCGGCGATGTAGCGGCCCAGGATATCCAGCTTGCACCAACCGCCTTCCAGCCAAACAGACTCTGGGCGCCGGCGATCGGCAGTCTCGGTGGACACGTCGACGTGGATCCAGCGTTCGGAGGCCTGAAGCACTGGATGCTCCGAACTCAATCCGGCTTCCTCCCCGAGATCCCTCAGCACCTCCTGGAGCGCTCGCCCCGAGACCCCGAACGCGCCGCGCGGGAGCAGGGCCATCAACGCGTAGCCATCGCTGAGGATGTACAGGGCCAGGCTCCGCACCGAACCGCGCACCACGAGCTCCCTGGCGGTCATCCAGTCGAACGCTCCCGCCTCGCGTACCTCGTGCAGCAAGACGGCAGATTCTGCCGCGGCGATCTTGATGTCGAACGGCTCCAGCGCGCCTGCGTAGTCTACCGTCTCCCCTTCTCCGTCGGTGAGCGCCGCCGCTATGACTCCTGCTGCGTCGCAGAACCGATACAGGATCGCGCTGAAGGCCGAGGCCGACTGGTCCCGACCAATCATGCTGCGCCGGCTCATCGCCGGACCTGCACGGCCGCCGTCAGGCTCTCTGCGGCGCGGCTTATTTCTACCGGGTGCTGCGTCCTCGCCGAAGCGAGGATTTGCGCCTCGGCCTGCTGGATGCGCCTCACGATGATCGGTTGGGCGAGCCGCTTGCGGCGCTCCTCCAAGGGCACCCGGAGCGCAGGCGTTCGTTCCGCGAGGAAGATCACGTGAAAGCCGAACCGGGTCTCGGTGATGGGGCTGAGCTCGCCGACCTTCGGGATAGCGTTTGCGGCCTTGCTGAACGTCGTGTCGAAGCGCATCTCGGCGGGGGCCGGAGCGTCTGGAGTCACCGGTCGGCCGTCCTCGGAGACGGGGGGCAAGCTCTCGACGCGCACGGACAGGCCATCGCTGGGGACGGCCTTGGCCTTGGCCATGAACTCAGCCTCGTCCTTCGCTCCCTGGACGGCCTTCAGCACTCGCTCGGCGAGTTCCTTCGCACGAGCGGAGTCGGTGCCCTTGTCCACCATCACGACCGCGTGACTGGTGCGCGCGGCAGCGGGACGGTCGAACTCCAGCCAGCGGGCGCGTGTCAGCTCCTCCACTTCCGCGTCCGTAGGCGGCCCTTTCGCGCGCGCCGCGTGCTCGAGCTCCTCATACAGCGCGCGGGATAGCTCCCCACGACTCACCACGCGGACTTCGGCAGGGCTCAGGTGGGTGTCGCTGGCTTGGGCGATCAGGCTGTCCTGCACGGCGAAGTCCCGCGCAGCCTCCAGGCTCAAATGCTGGGCACTGGCGATGCTTCGCACAGAGGACGCAGAGATCGACTCGGAACCGACCACGGCGACGGTGCCCTCTCCGAGGCTCACACGCTGAGCTGTCGGCGCAGACTGCTCGGAGCTGCCACACGCGGCTGCAAATAACAGCCCGAGCCAAGCCATGCCCCTCTTCGCCCTCATCGCCCTCCCTTGGGGCGAACCATGTCCGTCGCAGCTTTGAGCACCAGAGCGCCCACCACCAGCCAATAGAGCGACTCGAGGTCCGCGCGCTTGCCCAACGCGTGCACACCGACCCCAAAGGCTGCGATCGCCAGGACCATCAGGACAATCGAGAGCAGATCGACGGCACGGCTCATGAGCGTCCGAACCTTACCAGAGCATGGCTGCCATGAAGCCCAGCGACAGCAACGCCACCGCGAGGCCCAAGGAGCGACTCGCGAGCTCCAGCCGAGTGCGGGGCGCGTGCTGCCGATGATTGCCGCGAGAAACACCGATCAGCGCCGCAGAGGTGACCAGCGCCACTGCAGCCACCACTGCGACGGCGTGGCCCAGCAACGCGTGCAGCGGCCGGTCGACGCGCCAGGCCAGGAAGATGGGGATGAGCGCGCCCGCCAGGCCAAGGCCCATGACGACACCAGCGCCCCTCGGCAACATGCTTCGAGCGGTGAGAGGCGCCCCCGTGAGCGCGTGGGGATCTTGTTCGGGGATCGCTCCCACCTTCCTCACCGAACCCCAGCCAAAGGCGAACAGCGCCCAGCCCACGCTGCCCAAGGCGGCTCGCACGGGGTCGAGCTTCGCTCCAGACAGCAGCTCGCCCAGCACCAGCCAGGTGAGGACCGCGAAGCCCACGAACCCGTAGACCCCGAGCGCTCGCCCCACGCGTTCGCGGTACAGGGCGACGATCGGACCTCCGAGCAGGCACACCAGCGCGAAGAAGGCGGTGATTTTGGGGAGCGCCGACGCATCACGCTGGCTGCTCGGCAGCGCGACGGTGACCACCCAGGCGTACAGGCCAGGCACCAGCACCCGAATCACGGCGGTCGGGAGCCGCTGGGCCGCAGCATCTGCGTCCAGGCGCACTGCGGGCTTGGGGGGCTGACCTTCCGACTCCACGATGGCTGACTCTAGCCCTAC
>JAUILJ010000741.1 GCA_030433055.1 Polyangia bacterium | reverse complement strand
CCAGACCACGCGGTGTCGCGCGTCACCGCTGACGGCGCCTCCGGGTACACTCATCAGCTGGCGGATGCGTTGACGATGGCGCCGAGGCAACTCCCGCGGCTTGCTGATTCGCTGGTCATCGAACGGCGCCTCCCAGAGCGCGCCGCTCTTGGTCGCGAGCAGCACGCGCTGCTCGAGCAGCGCGAGGCGGTCCAACGTCGCCACCAGGTCCTTGCCCAGGGTGAGCTTGCCCACGCGTCGCGCGGCTGGCACGTCCCACAACGTGAGCTCGTCCCGGGACACCACCGCGAGGTGGGTCGCGGAAGCAGCGAAGTGGTCCGCGGCCATCGCAGGCAGCTGCGCCGCCTGCTCGGCGAGCCCCACCCAGTGCAGGTTGTCGCTCTCACCGCGGCACTGCACGACCAGCGCCTTGGGGACGCTGATCTCTCCGTCTCGCGCGATCCGCACAACCTCGACTCGCTCGAGGCCACCAGCGCAGCTTGAAAGAGGCGCTTGGCTCCCATCCCCACGCTTGATCTCGAGGACGCTCTTCTGGTCACGCCACAGCACTCGCGCGGAGTCGCTGGAGAAGGCCAGCAGCCGCTGACCGTCCGAACCACCGACGCCATAGTCCTTGTCACCCTCACCACCCAGCTCGAGCACTCTCAGGCTGTGATCCTCCCAGAGCGCGGCGAGCCAGGCAGAGTCCGGGTCGAACACGAGGCTGTCCACGCCGCTCGGGTTCGCGGGGAGCGCGCGAGGGATCCCGAGGCGCACGGCCCTCCAGCCCACCAAATCGAGATCGGCGCGCTGCCCGTAGTCGCGGGATAGGCGCGCGGCCTTCAGAGCGCCGGCCGGATCCGCAGGGAGACGACGCTGGGCGAGCTCGGCGTAGAGCAAGCCGAGGCTCTGATCGGTGGTACGCTTGGCCGTCGCGTGCTGCTGATCCAGTTCAGTTACCCGACGGCTCAGGCTCTGTTCCCGCGCACGGCTCACCAAGAGCAACACCAACAGCAAGCTGGCCGCCGCGATCAAGCCACCGCGACGCAGCCAGCGGCTCCGGCGGTCACGCCGCCTCACCGCCTCGATGAACAGCAACTCACGCTGCCCGAGGTTGGCTTCGCTGCGCTCGAACCAGCCCAGCAGGCGCAGGGCCTGCTCACCATCCCACAGCGACCCATCGCTGCGCCCGTCTGCATCCCACTGCCGCGCGGCTTCGCTGACGCGTGCGCGAAACGCCTGATCTTCTCCGGACTCGAGGAGGCGCTCGGAGAGGCGTGGCCAGCGCTGGATCAGCGCGTCGTGAGCCAGCTGGAGCATCCCCCCCGCGCTGACGAGCAACTTGTTCTCGAGCAGCTGGCCCAAGGCCCGCTCCACCTCGGGCCGGCCGAGGTGCTCCTCGAGCAGCTCAGCCCTGCCCACGGCGACGCGCGTGCGCTCGTCGCTCACCAGCCGCACGAGGACCTGCTCCGCGGCGCGGCGCTCCTCGGGGCGCATCCCTTCGAGCACCTGTTCCGCATGGATCACGAGCGCGCCCGCGATGCCGCCGATGCGTTGCCACGCGGCGCGACTCAGCGTGCGCTTGGCCTGGTCCTTCTGACGCCACCACGCGCTCAGCGCAAACGAGAGCAGCGGAAGGCACTCAGGGATCTCCTGGGCCTCGGCCACGATCTCGCCACACAGTGCGGGGTCTTCGATTTGGTAGCCTGCAGCACGCGCTGGCTCCTCGATGATCGCGGCGAGCGCTGCCTGGGAGAGCGGACGCATGGGATAGAACCCCTGAGTCAACAGCTGCCGCAACGGCTCGAACGCGAACAAGCCGTCCATCGAGTCAGCTCTCAGCGTGGCGAGCAAGCGCAGCCGCGACTGAGCGACCCGAGCGATGGAACCCAGCGCCCGCGCCACGCGATCGACTTCACCCTGGTTGACCCCCCGCTGAACGAGCTCTTCCAGCTGATCCACGAGGATCACGAGGCCACGAGTCGTCGGCAGGGCCTCGGCTAGCGCCCCAGCGAGCCGCTCCGGCTCCTGAGCGATCAGGTTCTGCACCTCCTCCACGCGCGCGCCAGTCGCCTGCGCTAGCGCATGTGCGAGGGATTCGCTGGGGGATGCTCCAAGGCTACACACCACCGAGCTCCAGACCGACGCGCCTCCCAGCGCGCCCTCCCCCACCGCGGGTAAGACCCCGGCGCGCGCCAGCGAACTCTTGCCGCTCCCGCTCGGCCCTACCAACACCACCCCAGGGGACAGGCGCAAGCGCTCGCACACCTCGCTGATCTCCTGAGCGCGGCCGAAGAACACTCCGCGCTCCGCGGCGGTAAACACGGTCAAGCCGCGGTAGGGACCGCTCTCGGGCACCTCTGGGCGCTCGGTCTGCTGCGACAACGCCACCAGCTGGGCGACCACCTCATCGGCGCTGTCAGGGCGCAGCTTGGGCTCCTTGGCGATCAGGCGGTCCACCAGCTCTACTAGCGCGCCAGGCGCCTCGGGTAGCAGCTGCGCCAAGCTGGGGAACGCCTGGTTGTCCAGCAGGCGCTCCCTCACCCCCGCCAAGCTCAGCTCGGCGAACGGGTACTCCCCGGTGAAGGCGAAGTAAAACGTCAGTCCCAGGGCGTAGAGATCCGACTTCACCGATGGCTCACGCCCCAGCCACAGCTCCGGCGCCATGAACAGCGGGGTGCCCCCCACTGCCCCGGAGTCGAGGGACGGGTCGCGGGTCACGGCGATGCGACGAGTTCGGTCGAGGGTCGCGAGGCCGAAGTCGATCAGCTTCAGGCCGCCGCTCTTGCCCCGCGCTTCGCGGGCGACGAACAAGTTCTCCGGCTTGATGTCGCGATGCAAGAGGCCAATCTCGTGAGCGGCTGCCAAGCCTCGCCCAGCCTCGAGGAACAGCTTGGTGCCGTCTTCGAGGTTGAGCACGCCCCGTTGCTCGACCCGCGCCTCGAGGCTCTCTCCCTCCAGGAACTCCAGCGCGAGGCAGGTGTGGCCATCGAGCTCGTAAGCGGCGAACACCTGAACCACGTTGGGGTGTGAGAGCAGCGCGAGCACTCGTCCTTCCCCGCGGAACTGCCGAACCACCTCGGGGATCCCCTGATACTCGCTGCGCAAGAACTTCAAGAGCTCCCAGCGACCGATGTCCGCGTTGTGGCCCCGCGCGACCAGCCCGATGCTGCCTTGCTCCCGCAGCACCTCGACCTGGTCATAGGGGCCAAACGGCCTCAAATCGAGATCGACGGAGCCGTCGCCCGGCTCGTACATCGCGACAGTGGCTTCCAGCGCGACATCCCGCTCCCGGCGCTCCGTCGGGCGGACCGCGGAGCCGCTCTTCGCGTCAGCAGGCTCAGCGGCGCTCGGGCGCAACAGCGGCGCTGTACGCGCAGTCCCCAATGGCTCGGTGCGCACGGCGGGCTTGGGCCCCTCCGCTGGCAGCACCTCGGTCCGATCGAGCGCGCCCTCACGGCTGGTGCGGTCGCCACCGGTGCGCAGGGCATTTGAATCCGACAGGGCATTCGAATCCGACAGGGCATTCGAAGCCGGCTGCGCTGGGTCGCGCTTTGCTTCGTCGTCCCCCATGGCGATCTCGCAAGCGGACTAGCGCGCTTCGGGGTGGAGCTCCGGATCCACTTCGAAACCCGTGGCCTGACCGGTGCAGACCCAACCCTTCTGGCGCCTCGCGCACTCGGCGTTGGTGATGCTGTTGGCGCCCATCCGCCCAGCAACTGCGAACAGTCCCGCCCGCGCGCCCGCCTCCGTGCAGCCGGTCTCGCAGCCGGTGACGACGGAGCCCAGCAGGATGTGACTCACGGGCTTGTTCAGCGCCTCGGTGACGTTCTGCGGGGTGCGCGGTGGGCGGAGTTCATCGTTCTGGGGAGTGTACTGCACCCGGATCGACCACGCCTGACTCGCTCTCGGCTCCACCTCGTTCAGATACGTGAACTCTGGGCGCGGCGTGTCCGCGTCGGGGCGCCCGACCGCCGCCCGGCAGACCACCCGGACCCCCTGAGACTCCTTGAGCGAGTAGCAGTGCTTTCCCACCAGCATGCTGCCCCCGACGTCTGCCGCTTGCTCCTTCAGGGCCAAGGTCAGTCGCTCTTCCGTGCAGTCCACGTCAGAGAGCCAGGCCCGGGCTATCTCGCGGTTTCTGGTCTGGGTGCAGCGGCTGTCCACCTGCCCGATCTCGGAGTATCCGGGAGGCAACGCGGGGAGCTCTTGAATATCCGCTGGGTGGACCAGGGCGCCCTCTACGTCCCCGCTGTAGCGGGCCGCTGAGCGCGCGTGCACACCGCAACCTGCGAATACCGCCAGAGCCGCCAGCGTGGTCAGTCCCCGTCGAAGCGAAGCTTGCATCGGGCTCAGGGTTACACGCTGTCAGCCAGGAGGCCAAGCCCCTACAGCAGGCCTGGTGTAGACTGCTAGGCATGCGGCCCCGTTACCGCGACTGGAACCTCGGAGAGATCCGGCGGCGCGCTGCTCTCGCCGTAGAAAGCCTGCAGGAATGCCGGGTCTGCCCCCGA
Source organism: Polyangia bacterium (assembly GCA_030433055.1). Lineage (GTDB taxonomy): Bacteria > Myxococcota_A > Polyangia > Polyangiales > Polyangiaceae > JAHBVY01. The sequence continues at coordinate 43 of JAUILJ010000741.1, read as the reverse complement.
GACTGCCGGGTGAATCGCCTACAGGACGAAGCCAAGGTCTGCG
>JAUILJ010000740.1 GCA_030433055.1 Polyangia bacterium | reverse complement strand
GTGGCTGCGAAGGAGAGCATCGGGCTGTCCGGAGACGTGGTCAGCGTGCAGAAGGCCGTGGAGGGGCGGAGCGGCAAGGACGTCGTCGAGGTGTTCTTGCGGCTCGTACCGCAGAACGTCGTCGAGGACGCAGCCAAGGGCGAGATGCTGGGGCTCATCTTCTTCTCGCTGCTGTTCGGCTTTTTTACCACGCGGATAGACGACGAGAAGCGTCGCGTGGTGCGCGCGTTCTGGGATGGCGTCTACGACATCATGCTCAAGATCACCGACTGGGTGATCGGCTTCGCGCCGATCGGCGTGTTTGCGCTGGTGTTCAAGGTGGTGCTGACGACGGGCTTCGACGCGTTTCGGCCCTTGCTGGTGTTCTTCTTCTGTGTGCTCCTGGCGCTGGGGCTGCACCTGTTCGTCGCGCTGCCGCTGATCATGCGCCTGGTCGGTGGCATCAACCCACTCAAGCACTACCGCGCGATGGCTCCCGCGCTGCTCATGGCCTTCTCCACGGCGTCCTCCTCGGCCACGCTGCCGCTGACCATGGACTGCGTGCGAGATCGCGCCGGTGTTTCCCCACGGGTGAGCAGCTTCACGCTGCCGCTGGGCGCGACCGTCAACATGGATGGCACCGCCCTCTACGAGTGCGTGGCGGCGATCTTCATCGCTCAGGCGTACGGCATCCACCTGACGCTGACTCAGCAGTTTACCGTGGTGTTGATCGCCCTGCTCACGTCGATCGGTGTGGCAGGGATCCCCGCCGCCAGTCTGGTGGCGATCACGCTCATTCTGACTTCCATCGGCTTGCCGGTGGAGGCCATCGGTCTCATCCTCGCGGTAGACCGAGTGCTCGACATGTGCCGAACTGCCGTGAACGTCTTCAGCGACTCCTGCGGCGCCGTCCTCATCGCCAAGAGCGAGGGTGAGGCGGTGCTCAGCGGGCCCGCGGAGGCCTGACGGTGGAGGTGGAGGCGGTGGAGCCTCGCCCGCGGTTCGCCTGGATGCGGCGCTTCCGTGTGCCCCAGGCGCACTTCGTCGCTGGCAATCGCCTGCTGTTGCTGCGCAATGGCTCCCAGGCCTTCCCGGAGATGCTGAGCGCCATCGACAGCGCCAAGCGGCAGGTCCTGCTCGAGATGTACTGGTTCGACTCGGACCACGTGGGGCGGATGTTCGCCGAGGCGCTGCTCAAGGCTGCGGCTCGAGGTGTCGAGGTGCGGGTGATCTACGACGCCATCGGATCCCTCGACGCCGACGGCGCTATGTTCGATGAGCTGATGGCCGGCGGCGTCAAGGTGCTGGAGTTCAACCCCATCTTGCCCTGGCGCAAGCGTTTCCGTTGGGCAAGGGTCTCCCGCCGAGACCATCGGAAGATCCTGGTGGTGGATGGCTGCGTGGGCTTCACGGGCGGCATCAACATCGCGGCGCCCTGGTGGCCTGACGACGACTCCGTGGAGCCCTGGCGGGACGACATGGTGCGCGTGGAGGGACCGGCGGTCGAGGGCTTCGTACACCTGTTCGAGAACAGCTGGCGCACCGAGAGCGGTGAGGAGTTGGCGCTGTTCGAGCCCGATCTGGTGGGTGATCTGCGCATGCCGGAAGATCGCCCGGTCAGCGTGCTGGGTGAGGCGTACTTTCGCAATCGCCAGCAGATCGCCAACGCCTACCTGGCGAACATGCGCACCGCGGAGCGCCGGATCTGGATCACGAACTCCTACTTCGTGCCCGACCGTCCCGTGGTGAAGGCGCTGATCGGCGCAGCGCAACGTGGAGTCGACGTGCGCGTGCTGCTCCCCGGGGAAATCGACGTCAAGATCGTGCGCTACGCGAGCCAAGCGGTGTGGGGCAAGCTGATGCGCGCCGGGGTCAAGATCTACGAGTGGAGCGGTAACGTGTTGCACGCCAAGACCGCCGTGATTGACGGCGCGTGGTGCACCATCGGCACCTTCAACCTCGATCACCTTTCGGTGTTCTCGAACCTGGAGGTGAACCTCAGCGTGCGGGATCCCGAGTTCGGCGAGGCGCTCGAGCATAGTTTCCTCTCGGATCTGGAGCGCAGCCGCGAGATCACTCGACACAACTTCGCCTTTCGCCCCCTGGGGGAGCGCCTGCTAGAACTCGTGTTGTATCGCTTCAGGAAGCTGATGTGAGCATGCCCCCCGCGCCTCCTCGAACAGCATCTCCTTCGCCCGAGTCCGTGCCTCACCCCACGGTGCTCCACCCGATCGTACCGCCGCCCAGCGCGCCCGAGCTGGAGCGCCTGCATCACAAGTACCTGCGCCTGGCCGAGCTGCGCGCAGGTGTGGGCGTCCACAGCGCAGACCATGTGCGGGAGCCGCTGCGGGAGCTGGCCCGGGAGTTCCCTGGCAGCCTGCGCCAGATCGACGTGCTCAGTTCCGAGCGGATCCAGGAGCGGGCAGCGGCGCTGGATGCTCCGAGCGACCCGCTCCCCGACTGGGTCCTGGTCACTCACGCCTACCATCGTCTGATGCAGCTGAGCTTGTGGCTCAAGGGCAAGCTCGCTCACAGCGAGCGCGACGCAGATGGGTTGGCTCGCGCCGCGGAGGAGCGGTGGGGGCTCCCGTGTTCTGCGGGCTGGGTGGCGCTGGTTGACAAGCCACCTCGGGGCCGCCTGAACGCCCTGGTGTTCGAGGCCCTGTCGGCACAGTTTGGTCGCCCGCAACCCGAGCTGCGAGCTCTTGTATTTCCGCGCGAGAATTCGGGGCGCTCGGTTCGCGACGGGGGAGGAGACTGATGTTCGAGCTTTCCACCCACGAGCGGATCAGTGAGATCGGCGAGGAGATCTGGGACGGCTTGTTGGGGGGAGGTCCGCCGTTTCTGCGCTACGCCTGGCTGCACGCGCTCGAGGAGACTGGCTGCGTGCGGCCCGATCGTGGCTGGCTGCCGATGCACATCCAGATCCGCGCCAGCTCGGATCCTGAAGGTGGGAAAGAGCCTGCAGCGGGGAACGGAGCCAAGCCGGGGGAGACGCTGCTCGTCGCTCCTGCGTACGTCAAGGGCAACAGCGAGGGGGAGTTCGTCTTCGATCACGCCTGGGCGCGCTTCACGGAGGAACGCGCGGGCATCGACTACTACCCCAAGCTGATCGTCGCGGTGCCCTTTACGCCGGCGAGCGGCCCGCGGCTCTTGATCAAGCCGGGCGCAGACACCGAGCAGCTGACGGCGGCGTTCGTACAAGGCCTGCACGCCGTCTGCAAGAAGGTGGGGCTGAGCGGCGCCCACATCTTGTTCCCCGAGGCAAGTCAGTGCCTCAGCCTCCGCGACGAGCGCCTGGGTCTGATCGAGCGCCACGGCTTGCAGTACCACTGGTCCAACGACGGCTACGCCACGTTCGACGACTTCCTGGCGCGCTTCAACTCCAAGCGCCGCAACCAGATCCGCCGCGAGCGCCGCGCCGTCGAGGAGCAGGGCCTCGAGCTGCAGGTGTGCTCGGGCGACGACCTCGACAGCGCCCACGTCGACGAGATCTACGAGCTGTACCTGACGACGGTGAACAAATTCTTCTGGGGCCGCCAGTACCTCAACCGCGGCTTCTTTCATCAGGTGTTCGACAAGCTTGGCAGCGGACTTCAAGTCGTCCGTGCAGTGCCGCGCGGCACCGGGCACGGCCAGGGCAGGGCGCTGGCAGGGGCGATGAACATCGTCTCCGAGGACACGCTCTACGGTCGCTACTGGGGCGCCTTCGAGGATCGGCCCCATTTGCATTTCAACGTCTGCTACTACCGGGGGGCGGAACACTGCATCGAAGCTGGCCTGCAGCGCTTCGAGCCCGGAGCTGGCGGCGAACACAAGGTGGCGCGCGGCTTCTTGCCCACGGTGACTCCCAGCTTCCACTATTTGGCGCATCCTGGAGTGCGCGGGGCCATCGGCGCATACACGGAGCACGAGCGCGAGGCGATCGCAGAGCACATCCGGTGCGAGAAGCCAGTGCTGCGGGAGTGAGGCCGGACCAGCTTCGAGACTCGGAATATTGGGAGAAGGGGGGAGGATGACGAAGCAGATCGAGATTGGGCAGATCGAGGCGCTGTACCGCTATCCCGTGAAGTCGATGCGTGGGGAGTCGCTCGACACCGCGCGCGTCGGCTGGCACGGCGTAGACGGCGATCGCCGGCTCGCGTTTCGTAGGCTCGGCGTGGCGGGCGGCAACCCGTGGCTCAGCGCGAGCAAGCTCCCGCAGCTGATCCAGTTCACGCCAACACGACGCGACGTGGACGGGGATGCCTTGCCGACTCACGTGCGCACGCCCGAGGGCCATGAGCTTCCCTTGTTCGGGGAAGCGCTGGCCGCCGACGTTGCCGGCCGCCTCGGGGCTCCGGTGGAGATGATGCAGCTGCGACATGGGATCTTCGACGAAGCGACCGTTTCCGTGATCGCTACAGCCACGGTGGGAGAGCTCGGTCGCCTCGGCTCGCTGGGGTCCGGTCGTGTCGGCCATCGGGGCGCCGTTCCTTCGGTCGTCGTTCCCCTGCATTGTGGCACTGGCGCCATGGATGGTTGTCGGGGCGGCCGTTCTCGGCGCCGGAAACCCCTGGC
>JAUILJ010000739.1 GCA_030433055.1 Polyangia bacterium | reverse complement strand
CGCGATCATGCGGGGATTATCGACATTTCGAACTTCGCCAAGTACCGCTGCAAGGGACCGGGGGCGGAGGATTGGTTGAACGCGGTGTTTGCCAACCGGATGCCGCGTGCCGTGGGGCGCTCCTGCCTGACGCCGCTGATCGGCAAGCGCGGCGGGATCGCCGGGGATTTCACGGTGACACGGCTTGCCGAGGACGAGTTCTGGGTGATCGGCTCGGGCATGGCGGAACGCTATCACCAGCGCTTCTTCCGGCAGGTGCCGTTGCCGGAGGGATCTATGGGCCGGCCGTGGTTCCTGGGCAGTTCGGGTTGAATGCGTATCAGGCAAAGAGCCCCATTCAGGGCTTGTTCCTGGCGGGCGCTGGGGTGAGCGGGCCCGGTGTCTCACCTTGCTTGGCCTCCGGCATGAAGGCCGCGCGCGCCGCCGCGAAGGCCCAGAGCAAGCGCTTTGGTTGGCTGCCCGTGCGCTCCGCAGCGCTGGCACGAGGCTGAGCCTCACGCCAGCGCCTGGAGCACGCAGCGCCACGACCCGCAGCGAACTACCAGGCCGCGCGATGACGGTCGTATTCCTGCACGAACACTAGGTCGAAGCCCTGCCAGGTTCCCTCCGACGGACCGTAATTGCGGATCTGCGAGGCGTAGTAGTCGGACGGCATCGCGGTCAGGTACGTGCCGTTGGCCGAGCGCAGACTGATGCGATTGTGGTCATTGCCCGAGCGCCCGTCGTTGCTGTAGCGCACCTGCCCTGACGAACCGTCTAGGATGTTGACCGTGAAGGTCTCGTACGGACCCACGGTGTTGCTCAGCCGAGCGTGGCCCAGGTGGTCCCCGTCGCGCACGCTCAGGTACTGGTAGGAACCATCCTGAAAGCTCTCGAGGCTGATCGAATCGCCATCCTTGAGGTAGCCCCCGTTCCAATCGATGACCCAGAACGCGGCTGAGCTACGCTGGGTCAGATCCGAGCTCGTCATGTCGGCGTCCGTGAGCCGATTGTAGAGCTGCCCAGCGGCGTCGCGATGCACGTAGTTGCCGTGATAGGTGCGCAGGTACACCAAGTGCTCACGCCTTGGTTCGATCAGCTCGAAGTCGTTGGCGGGATCCGAGGCGTTCGTCGTTCGCTCGAGGTGGGTGCCGTTGTCTTTGGCGTAGTTGCCCGCAGCCTTCATGCGCACGACAGCCCCATCGCGGATGGCCGTGCTCGACCGAAACTGCAAGCCGTAGGGCACCTGGGAGGTCGCGGTGAAGTACGTTGAGCCCCCAGGCAGCCCCAGGTATCCCTCGCTGTTGTCCGTGGCGTCGGGCAAGTTGGGGTAGAGGTCCATGTTGAACGAGCGCACAGACACCACGTCGTTGTTCTTCCAGTTTCCGCCGTTGTAGTCGTACACGTAGAGCCACTGCCAGGCGCCAATATTGTCGCTCCAATCCGTGCGGATTTCATCGTTTCCGCCCCCCACGGCGGTGACGACCTTGCCGCTCGTGCGCGACCGCAGCGCGATCACGTGGCGCGGATCCTTGACGCACGCGCATGGCCCATCCGGCTGAGTCGTGCTCGAAGTTCCGGTCCAGCTCTTGAGCAGACGTACCTGGCCTGGAGCGCAGGCGTTGGGACACTGAGCGTAGCTCTCTTCGATCACTTGGCCGCCGCAGTCCCCGTAGATGTAGGGCATCGACGGCTCACCCAAGGCTTCGTAGCTCGCGCGACCATTGCGCGCCGCGCACTCCGCCCGAGACGCGGCGTCGTCGGTGTGCCAGTAGTTCAGCTGATGGGTGAACTCGTGGATCATGCCGGCTGTGCGGTAGTTCCACGGCTGGAACCCTGAGTACCAACCCCAGTCCGCGAAATCCTCGTTGTAGTGACCCTGCACGCTGATCCCGGTGGTGCCGTACTCGGCGCCGTCGGGCCCGCTCCACTCCGAGCCGCCAGCGGCGCGGGTGTGGAGGATCTGAACGTCTACGGACTGACTCGCCTTGAACGTTTCCCAGGCATCGGCGATCTGAAACTCCCTGCTCTGACCTTGATTCGGATCACTACAGTTCATGTACTGGGCCTGCATCGTGTTCGCCACACACTGGGCGAAAGCGTTGGAGGAGGCGACTATTCGCGCCTTCTCCAGTGCTCGCTCAGCATATGCCGCGGGGAAAGGCGCCACGTACTGGTGCGGCTCCGAAGGGGACTCGGCTCCGCGATACGCGATGCGGCCAGCCATGGCGTGACTGCTGGAGGCAACGTCCTGGTCTGGCTCGGCTTGCATCGTGCAAGCCGCCAGGCCGAGCCCGAGCAAGGGTGCGGCGGTCAACCAGCGCAGAGGCGAGAGCCTCCTGGCTGATGCTTCTGAAGTGTCGAGTGTTCTCATGGCCGGGCAAGCTAGGCGCAGCGCAGGCCTCGAGCTTGAACGCCAGCTCATGGCTCACTGAGTTCAGCGACCTGCACCGCAGCCAACCAGGTCCACGAATCCACACGGAGAGAGCCTCGAGTTTGATCAGAGTTCAAACTCCGTGCGGAAATTTATCTCCTGCGGCGACGTACTCCCCAGAGCTGACACCAGGCCGGGCGACCGACGCCGCGCGTGCTCTTGTGACACCGGGTGCTAGGCCGGCCGCCCGCCGAGGGCCTGCACGAGCTCGACGCACTGAGGCACCAGCTGGCCCCACTCAGTCAGGCGCTCTGGGTGCTTCCTCAGCGCATCGACCAGCGGCCCGCGTGCCGAGGCGCTGAACCCCGCTTCGCTCACGCGGAGGTCGAAGCCTGCCTGGCGCAGCCGGTGGCTCAGCTGCTGGGCAGCTGCATTTCCGTGCGACAATTCTGTCCCCAGCTCCTGAATCATACCTTGATGTTCGACGCTCAGCGGCTGTACGCCGGGGATCTCCGCGGCGATCATCAAGCTCGCCCGCCTCACCATGTGCTCGGCCCGGGCCGGATGGAAGTCAATGAGGATCGGGTAGCCGCGCCAGTGCCCCATTAGCAGCCGGTGGTTCACCCCGGTGTAGAGTCGCTGGATCGGGAACGGTCCGGCCCAATGCTTGAGCAGCCAGTGGGCGAGCGCGGGGGTGCCAGAGCCGGTGCTACCTTGAAACTGCTGGCAGAGCGGGGCCATTGCGCGGTCGATGGCTAGCTTCTTGGCCCAGCGCAGCCACAGCACGAGCGCGATGCTGCCCCAGAATAGGCCGACGAACCCCCACATCAACAGCAGTGCCTCCCAGCGCACGGGCTTGTCCGAGCTCAGCTGATCGAGGGTGAGCCCGATCATCGGGACGGTGAACATCAGCGCAAACGGCACCAGCACGATGAAGACGAGGTGGCGCCCAGACCCCCCTCCGTACAACCGAGCGTGAGTCTCTATTTCCGTCCGGTAGTGCTGAATGGCCGCTTGCCGGCGCGCGCGCTGCGCCGCGTCCAGGCCTTGCTGGATCGCGCGCTGCTCAGGAACCAACGCCGCGTGGCAGTGCCCGCAGGTGTCGATGGCGTCACCTGGAGTGAGCTGGCCCGGCGCTCCACAGTTCGGGCACGCTACCCACACGTCCCCCAGCTCGCCCCGCTGAACCTCCACCTTGCGGAACATCTGCAGGAACATGCGGCCGTAAGTCACCAGGCTCGCCGACATGAATCCGCCCATCACCACGATGGCCGGCATGAGCATCCAGTCGACGATACCTGCGGACGCCAGCGCGGCCCCGACGCTGCCCGCGATCACGGCGCACACCCCCGCGGTGATGAAGAACTCCGCGGTGTGGTTGCGCCGCTTGTCCGCGGTGCCGTACCACTTCTCGTAGGTCGCTTGATGTTGCGCGTGTTTCTCCGCGGCAACTAAATGGTCGCCCACCTGTTGCTCGTAGCCTTGCAGCGCACGCAGCCGCTCAGCGTCGAGCGCCTGCCAGCGGTGGCAGTACGGGCAGCAGACTTGCGCAGAAAGTCCGGGGGGGCGGAAGGCTGCGCCACAGCGCTCACACTGGATGGTTCCAGCGGTGGACGGTGAGGTATGAGGTTGCAACGCTACGACACTAATCGACAACCCCGTCGGTGTGTGCGGAATGCCACGCGGTATTTGTAAGCCTGCGGATCGAGGGCGTGATTCCCATCTCGGGACCTGCGGGTGGTGGCCGCACATGTCAAACTAGGAGCACCGTGTTCTGCCCCAATTGCAAACGCCCGATGACTCCGCTGTTCGTATCGTTCGTCTGCGACTTCTGCGATGGGCTGGCCGATGACTCCACGTACGACAGAGGGTTCGTCGTCTGGCGCAATCGCCCGACGCCCGCGGAGGAGTACGTGTTCCGCACCCGACAGGACGCGGAGCTCTGGCGGTCGGTGCGCCAGCTGAGTGACTTCTCCGTGTTCGAAGTCCGTTCGCCGTTCCCATTTCGCTGGCGGACGAGCACGGGGACGGTCCAAGACATCCAGATGGCCGATGCGCTGGTCAGCATCTGGCCAGACCACCGCTTCCCTCCGGCCCCCAATCACGCCTTCCTCGTCAGCGCAGCGGCCTGACGTCCCACGCGGTCAGTTGCAGGCGGGGAACTGAACGCCGGCGCGCCGGCGGCCCG
>JAUILJ010000738.1 GCA_030433055.1 Polyangia bacterium | reverse complement strand
GGCTCGGTCGAAGTGATCACCACCGGGTTGGCGGCGGTGTCCTGGTCGGCGAAGCCTGCGCCGTAGCCGCCGATGATGTGGATGCCGTCAGCCAACGTCACCTGCTCTTCATAGGTGCCCTTCATCACGTGGATGTCGCAGGGCTTCGCGCCGCAGCCCACGGCTCGCTGAATGCCTTCGTTGATGCTCTGGACGGCTGAGCTTGGCTTCTTGCCGTCTGCGTTATCATTTCCGAGGGGAGACACATGGATCACCTGTGCTCCCCCGATCTCCCCTCCTTGCCCCCCGGAACCAGAGCTGCCCGATGTGCCCCCGGCGCCTCCGCTGCCCGCGGTGCCTCCCGCTCCCCGCCCCTGGTCGATGCTGCCGCCATCAGCGCACGCGGCAGAGAGCGCTGCCCCCTGCGCGAGTACCGCAAACGAAACCAGCCAAGTTGCTAGACCTCCAGTTCGCACTCGTGCCTCCATCCGCCGGGCGAGCCGCCCGCAAAGAAGAAACGGGGCCCTGCCTACTCGCGCCCCAACTGAAACATGTTGCAGATAGAACATGTTCTATTCGGGCGCAACAAGGCGCTCAAAAACCGCCGGAATCTGCTTCCAGCGGAGTCGCGGATGCCTCGGCTGCGGCGACTCCCAGGTCGCGGCCGGCAGTCGCTCAAAGACGCGGCTTAGCCCGCAGCACAGCAGCTCGAGCAGACTTTCGCCCTGCGATCGAACGCCGTGTGCGCGTATCCTCCCGCGCCGATGGCCTTCTACCTCAAGCCGCGTGGCAAGTTGCTCGGTCGGATCAGCCAGATCCACACCTGGCTCTACCGCAAGACGCGCGGGCGAGTCGGGCATGGACTGATCGGTCTGCGGATTCTCCTGCTGGGGACGGTAGGGCGAAAGTCGGGTCAGTTGAGGGTGGCTCCGCTGCCATACTTCAAGGTCGACGACTACCTCGTGGTGATCGCGTCGAACGCCGCGCAGCGCAAGCACCCGGCCTGGTATCACAACCTGCAGGCGAACCCCGTGGTCGAGGTTCAGGTCGGTCGAGAGCAGTTCTCCGCCCGCGCCCGCACTCTGGAGAGCAGTGAGCGGGAGCGGGCCTGGGGCCTGGTGACGAGCAAGGAGCCTCGCTACGCTCACTACCAGGGCCTGGTCGAGCGCCAGATCCCAGTGGTGGCGCTGGAGCGCATCGAGGCGTGAAAGACTGCTCCCGTAGGGAAACGCGGTGTGAGCTGGAGGTCAGCTCGACCTGGCGTGGTGACGCGCTGGCCGAGGCGTCGATCGTGCACGTCAGCTTGGAGCATCAGGGCGATCTGATCGTGGAGGTCGATGCACCACGCTGGCCAGAACCCGCACCGGGCTGTGCGCCAGGCCGCGTCCCCGAGCTCTGGCGCTACAGCGTGGCCGAGCTGTTCATTTGGGGGGGGGAGGACCGCTATCTCGAGCTCGAGCTGGGTCCGAGCGGCCACTGGTGGCTGCTGGAGCTCGAGACATGGCGCAAGCGTTGCCGCGAGGATCTATCCTGCGACGTTAGCGTCGCCGGACGTGGCGCGCGCTGGAGCGGGCGGGCACGCCTTTCGGCGGAGCTGCTGCCGGCTCGCCCATGGCGACTCAGCGCCTGCGCGATCTGGGGCCAGGGCGAGCAGCGTTGGTTTGCGATGAGTCAGCCAACGTCGGGCGAGCGCCCAGACTTCCACCAGCCGTCCGCCTTTGGCAACGCCTGGTGAGGCGCTGTTCAGCGGCCGTGCTGCTCGGCGGCGCTGCTCGGCGGTGCTGCTGCTCGGCGGCGCTGCTGCTCGGCGGCGCTGGGAGCTCAGCGTGACGCGTCCGACTTCAGGCGGGCCTTGAAGAGCGTGACTCGAATCGGTCCGTTACCGAGGGGCAGGTAGGGCAAGCTAGGGATGGCTGGGAACGCTGCTTCATGCACTGGACTCAGGACTAGCTGCGACTCGACTCGGTCGCATGCCTGCTTGCCTTCCGGAACCGAACAAAGGGACGAGCGGTAGTAGAACAGGTTCGGCACCGAGGGCACCGTGGGATGCTCCGGTGTCAGGCGCACGCTTCCGATGCGCGAGCTGTCGTAGAGGGGTAGGAAGAAGACTCGCTGGTCTACGCGATTCACGTAGGCGACGTTCGCGCCGAGCGGTAGCTCGTGCTTCCAGCGGTTGGCCGCGCGGATCTCGCGGGCGTCGGTCGGCAGCGTGAGGTAAGTGTGGCGGTAGCTCCAGCCGTAGCCACAGGCCAGGCCAACGGCGCATGCGCAGCTCACCACCCGGGCCAGCGAGTGGAGCCGTGTCAGCCACCCAACGAATGCCCCGAGCAGCGCTGGGAGGTACAACCAGTAGACTGCGTCCGCGATCAGGTTCGAGGCGTTACGCAGCGGGTGGTTGCCCAGGGCCACTCCCAGCACCAGGCAGAACCCGAGGGCCGGCAGCAACGCCCTGGGGCGCAACCCTGCGACCAGCCAGAGCAGGGGAAAGAGCTTGAGAGCCGGAAGCGCGTGATCCCAGCTGAAGCGAGCCTGGGGCAGCCACTGTCGCCCCAGTTCGCCCGCGAGGACCTTCAACATCTCCACCGCAGACGTGCCCAGGACGAGCACCGCGACGCAGCCCCCGATGATTGCCGTGCGGATAATACGCGTGCGAAGCGACCCGCTCAGGCAGAGCGGCGCCACCGGGGTGAGCGCGAGGGGACCCCAGCCTACCGGATGCACCCGTGCGGCTTGTGCCACCAGCACGCCCGCGGCCAAGGCCCCGGTGAGAAACAGCCAGCGACGCCGCGGAGCTCTGAGGTCATGCTCGGGCTGCGCGGCGGTGACCATCGCCAGACACGCCAGCATTCCCAGGCCCGAGATCGTCGCGAAGTAGGACTCGCCTCCAGCGAGCCGCGCTGCGAGGGGCTGTAGCGCCAGTCCGCAGACCAACAGCCAGGACACGCCTCGCCCCAGACCCGCCATGCGTGCGAGCGCGAACACCGCTGGCATCAGCAGCGCGTACAGGACGCTGTGAAGCAAGAAGATCGCGGTCTCGGGATCCATCCGCGACGCCAGCCAGCCGCCGATCTCCGCGTAGCCTGGGCCGTAGATGCTCCCCCCGCTGCTCTGGTTCAGGGCCAGGCTGATCCAGAGGGGACCCTGACCGTTCTGGTGGAACGTCGCCGGCGGCACGATGCGCCAACGCAGCCACGCGACCAACAGGGTGAACCCAGCCAAGAGCACAGCATCGCGGACGTGCGATTTCCGTGAGGCTTTCCTGAGCAAGCTGAGGCGCAGCCCGAGCGCGACGCCGAGCAGGAGCAGGCCCAGCAACAGCAGCCGAGGGCTACCGCCTGGCTCCGTGGCGTCAGCTTCCTCAGCCAGGGATGGCAGCGGTGGTGCTCCCACGCGGCGTACGCACGCGAGCATCGCGTCGAGGGTGCGGCGGCGGCTCTCGGTCTCGCGATTCCAGTCATCGAACTCGCCGATGGGCTGCACGCCGGTGTCGCCCACGCGTCTGAAGGAAGACTCCGTCGCCTGCTTGAGCTCGATGGGGAGCTCAGCGCCACTGTTTAGCCGTGCGGAACCGACGATCACCCCCTGGGGACAGGACTGGATGGTGAAGGAAAACCCGTCGGCTTCGCAGCGCTTCGCCCACGCCTCTTGCTTCGGGCAAGCGGCCCAGGCGCTCGAGCAAATGCCAAACAGCATCACCAGGCAGACGAGCAAGGCCGCTCCTGGAGGCGCGCTCCGGCGCCAGGACTGGCGCCGGCTAGGGCTGCGCTGAGCGGCGAGATTGGGCCCCGGGAGGTCCAAACATGCCGCGCGGCGGATCAAAGCTGCGCTGCGGCGAAAGAAGAAGGGGGGCATCTGTTCAGCTCGGCGTGCTCTTTCGCTGCGAGGCGGCGATCGATGGAGCAGGCGGAATTTCCGCGGGATCATGCCCGACTGTTCGTCCGTTGGGGAGCAGCTGGCAGAATCCGCATAGCGAAACGCACGGGTCAGCTTGACTCTCCGCCACCGGCGGTGAATCAGAATGTGTTCCCTGACAGTGGGGTACCCCTGGCGCTTGTGCCAGTTGGAGTGCTGGGCGAATCGCGCCCAGCAAGACAGAGAGAGAGATGGCAAAGAAACTGTTTGTTGGCGGTCTGTCCTGGTCTACGGACGAGGCGAGTTTGCGTAGCGCGTTTGAGCGCTTTGGTGAGGTTCAGGAGGCAGTGGTCGTGAGCGACCGCGAAACGGGACGATCGCGTGGCTTCGGCTTCGTGACGTTCGTGGATGACGCTTGTGGTGATCAAGCGATCCAGGAGATGAATGACACGGTGCTCGACGGACGCACCGTGGCCGTCAACGAGGCACGTGAGCGCGCACCCCGTGGCGGTGGCTTCGGCGGTGGTGGAGGCGGCGGCGGCTACGGCGGTCGTGGCGGTGGCGGCGGCGGTAGTGGCGGCGGCGGCGGCTACGGCGGCGGCGGCGGCGGCGGCGGCTACGGCGGCGGCGGCGGTGGTCGTGGCGGCGGTCGTGGTGGCGGTCGTGGTGGCCGTGGTCGCGGTCGTGATGACGGCGGTGGCCGCGACTGGTGATA
>JAUILJ010000737.1 GCA_030433055.1 Polyangia bacterium | reverse complement strand
CGCATGACGGTCCACATCTCAGGTGCACCGTCTTGGATGATCCCCACGGCAAGCGCTTGTTTGCGCTTCAAGGCCGCTTCTACGTCGAGTCGCATACGGTCTGCGATGCTGACAGGGTCGTCGCAAGCAGGAATGGCGTACCGCAACGTACGGAGCGCGGCTCCACTCTCGTCCACGTACGATACGGTCCCCACATAGGCCATCCGGAAGTTCACGTCGAAGGGCGGAGGCGGTTGTCGCTGGTATGGCTTCTTGCGCGGCCTTCGCTGCTTCCCGGGACAGAGTTCGCTCATGGGCACTGCGGTGCGATCGAGACCAATCGCGATCCCAGTAGTTCCCGACGGCAACGACTCCGCCTTGCGGACACGGGCTTCGAGGTCCGACGACTCGGTCTTCAGCGCGCCGGCGATCCTCTTCGCAACCCGCTCCAATGTGGCGCGTGAGGGTGGTCGATGCAGCGCGGCGCTCAGCGTCTGGTGGTGGTGCCGCATGTCGTCGTCGGCGTACCCCAGCGCAATGCTGTGCGCGAGCGCGGGCGTTGCTCCCTCGACGATGCCCGCGCTCAACGCAACCGGATCGATAGTCGGGCCGTTCCGCACACCGACCTGCCGATACAGCCAACGCTCCACCGTCAGCGGACCATCAAGGCTGTGGAAGGTGACGGTCGCCGGAGCCGGTGTGTACCGACGATAGCGCACCGACCCTGCCTCCACTTCCTCACCGAGGTTATCCCCGAGCCGCTGCAGCTCGCCTTCCAGGAGGCGCCTCACCGCGTCACCAACTATCGCGTGTGCCTCCGCCTCCATCCGGTCGAACGCAGCATCGGCGAGCACACGCCGAAGAATACTCTCGATCTCGGCGGCGACGCTTTCGGACTTGGAATGGCCTGGCAGATGGTGCAGCGTACCCATGGAGGCTCCTCGTTGCGTTTGTTGGCGTTGGCAACCAAACACATGCAGCGTTGGGCCTCCGCGTGCAAGTATCCCCAGGGAACCGAAGCAATTTCGACCCGTCAGGCTGCTACCCTCATGCTAAGCTGCAAGATCTGAGCCTGATCCCCACCCCACTAGTCAACGGCAGCCGGTCGCCCCTGACTAGTCTGTTTCAGCGATACCTTCACGCTGCAGCAGCTTGAGGCCAGCGAGCCACTTCTTGAAGTTCTTGCTCCGCTTCGGCGCCACGAATACTTCGTCGCGCAACCCCCACCGCAACCCATTCTGCATTGCTATCTGCCACGGCGTCCCACCCAAACTGAGCTTCTCCCAGATATGTCGAGTTTCCGCGACGCGGTCGTATCGCACCCTGACTTGCGTGTCTGGATCGCGCCTAACGAGCTTCGCTGGAACTGCGCGGAGGTCGCAAGCGGCGAACTCCGCTCGCGAGATGTCAATTGCCCAGTCCACGCCTGAGTAGAACGCATCGTTGGCCACGGAAAAAGCCTCCTCAAAGGACCCCAAGGCACGATTAACGAGAAACGATCCGCACTTGCCGGCTATAGATACCCGCGCGAACACAGCCCCGTAAGCGATGGCCAGGGCTGAAGTGGCAAGGTTCTCTATCAGAGTGTCTTCAACGATGACAGGCCCTAGCCTAGTGCTCCGCGTTGTTCTGCACGAGTAGAGTTCACAGTGCGAGATTCTGAGGCGTTGTTCAGGGTTGACTATGCCTCGCCCGACCGTACACGTTTCAAAGGTGCACCCCCGAAAGATCGAGGGGCCTAGTTGCCGCTGGGCGTCCAGGTCAACGCCATCGAATATCAAGTTCTGAAAGTCACGCTTCATGGCCATGGGTGCGGGCGATCGTACAGGATCAACTGTAGATCGCTACCATAAGACCTCGCATAGTGCGAGGCCTGGCCCCGGAACGTCGTGATGTCAAACTTCTGGCCCGCGGCAGCACCGACGTCTTTGAAGCCCCATTTGTTCGGACCTCCGACATGCTTGAGAATATCCCTGTGGAACTGGTCAACGTCCCGTCCTACTGCTCGTTCAACTGCCTTGCCAAAGTTTGCTGCATGCAGACGGGTGAACCTCCCCCGATTTCCTAGACAGCCCTAAAGGAGGGTATCCTTGGAATCGGACAGCATGACCGCACGCAACAAAGCCCGGAAGCGCCACACGCGCGAGTTCAAGCTAGAGGCCGTGCGCCAGATGGAACTTCGTTGTTCCCGCACGGTAAAGGAAGTGGGGGACAGCCTCGGAGTCGCTCCAAACATGCTCCACGCCTGGCGCAAGGAGCTCGGGGACGCCGTCACGCAGGTGATGGCAGACCGCGGTGAGTCGATGGAAGACGAGCTCCAGCGCCTCCGTCGCGAGAACCAGCAGCTCAAGCAGGACACCGACGCGCTAAAAAAATGAATCGCCCTGTTCTTGAGGGGAAAGTGAGTTCCCCGTTCGAAGTGGTCGACAAGATCAAGGCGACGATGAGTGTCCAACGGCTCTGCGACGCGCTCGGCGTCTCGCGCAGCAGCTACTACGCCTCAAGGAAGCGGGCGCCGTCAGCGCGTGCCGTTTGGGAGGCGTCGCTTCGCACCCGCGTTCGAGCGATTCATGCAGAGCACCGAGGACGCTATGGTAGCCCAAGAATCCATGCGGAACTAAAAGCGCAGGGCGTGCGCGTGAGCCGCAACCGGGTCGAGAGAATCATGAGAGTGGAAGGAATTCGAGCCAAAACCCGGCGTCCTTTCAAGCGCACCACGGACTCAGAGCATCGCCTCCCCATCGCGCCGAACCTTCTCGCGCAGAACTTCCTGGCGTCCGGACCCAACCAAGTTTGGGCCGGGGACATCACGTACGTCTGGTGCGCCGAGGGCTGGTGCTATGTCGCGGTCCTGCTCGACCTGTATGCCCGAAAGGTCATCGGGTGGGCTGTGGGTCGTCGCATGAATCGGGCCCTGCCGCTGCGTGCATTGCGCATGGCGGTGACGACGAGAAAGCCGCCCCGCGGGCTCATTCACCACACCGACCGCGGTTCGCAATACGCGAGCCACGAGTACCGCGCGGAACTAAACAGCGTCGGTGCACGCCAGAGCATGAGCCGCGCTGGTAACTGCTGGGATAATGCGGTCAGCGAGACCTTCTTCGCCACCCTGAAGAAGGAGTTGATCCACATGCGCACCTTCGCGACGGCGACAGAGGTCTACGACGCGCTCGCGGACTACATCGACAACTACTACAACGCGCGACGCCGCCACTCGACCATCGGCTACGCCATCCCCAACGAACTAGACCGTCAAGCCGTCGTGGAGGCGGCCTAAACTAAGACACCAACTCTGTCCGGGAAGTCGGGGGAACTCCATGGTCCGCACGGAAGCGCACCAAGAGCGGTCACTATCACCACAAGCCAGATGCGGAGCACACGCGTGGCGTAGCATGCGTGGGTCCCGCGCGTTTCTATCGTAGCACCCGTTCCATTCGTAGCGCGGGCTGAGCAGCAGCTGAGCCATCGCGTCGTTGTCTGCCGACAGGAATGGCTGCGTGACCGATACGAAGTAGGCTCCGCTCAGCCTGAATCGTTCCATCAGGCTCGCGAAGTCGAGCAGCGAACGGGAGAGGCGATCTATCTCCTGGACGACCACAACTCAACGGTTGCTCCGTTGTCATGACGTTGGGTGCGGAGTCAGGTCACTGATCCGTGTTTCCACGGCGCGGCGTCCAAGCCGGTCTGCATTGCTACGACTTGCGTTCCCGAATTTTTTTGTTGCAACGAAGTAACTCGCACTGGGCGCCGTTCCAGCAGAGTTAGCACATCGAAACAAATCTCCGCGCGACGTCGCTACGTTTCCGCGCGACGGTAACCCGGACTACGCTTGATGTGCCCCACTGAAGCGTGCACAGTGCGAGTGTTGGGTCGCAACGAGTGGCTCAGTGTGGAGGTGACTGATGGCCAGGGGCGGGTTTCACTTCGTGGCGAACTTGAAGCCGTACACCTTTCATCGGGGGCGCGGAAACGACCGCTTTGAGATGTACCTGATGTCGATTGACCACGCTTCAGGCAAGGACGAGCTGATCGAGCGGGTGCATGATGACGACGCGGGTTTGGTGGCCGACAACGGCAATGTCGATCGCATTCGCAGCCTAATTCAGCGGTTTGAGCGAAGAGCGGAGGCGCTGACTCGGCGAGAGCGGGGGGAGCGAGAGCGGGCTGGGCACTACCTGCGGCCGGGTGAGATTTCCACAGGGCTTCGCAATGACTTTCGAAAACTGGTTCGCGAAATTGAGGGCACCTCAGAGGTGTTGGTGAAGCAGGAGGAGTTTGAACGAACGGTGCGCGCGCAGGCCCAGCTGAAGCCAAGCTACCTGGTGGGCATGGAGGATTTCACCGTCGCTGCGATGACAGGGCTGAGCATCGAGCCTGAGTACGTGAGTCTTCCTACCTCGACGTTCGAGCGGCTTGTGGCGCGAGCAGCGTCGATGGCTGTGGAAACGGATCGCGGAACGTTTGGAGACCCAGCGGGGGAGGTCTTCGCTGGGCTTCACGCGATGGACTTCGACACGGGTTTGATCGCGGGGCGAGCGGCCGCGGAAGCTGGCTTGTCGGGCATCGCGACGGG
>JAUILJ010000736.1 GCA_030433055.1 Polyangia bacterium | reverse complement strand
ACCCGGGGGTGGTCCACCCATTGGCGGCCCCATGGGCGGCGCGCCGGGGGGGCCATATCCGGGAGGAGGCGCGCCGGGTGGCCCGTATCCGGGAGGAGGCGCGCCGGGGGGACCATATCCGGGAGGAGGCGCACCGGGCGGACCACCCATCGGCGGACCACCCATCGGCGGTGCGCCGGGCGGACCGTATCCGGGCGGCGGTGCGTCGGGCGGTCCGTATCCGGGAGGAGGCGCGCCGGGAGGCCCGCCCATTGGGGGGGCGTCGGGCGGTCCGTATCCGGGAGGAGGCGCACCGGGGGGCGGCCCGGCCATTGGCGGGGCGCCAGGCGGTGGTCCACCGGGGGCGCCAGGCGGTGGCCCACCGGGGGCGCCAGGCGGTGGCCCACCAGGGGCGCCAGGTGGCGGACCCCATCCGCCACCACCTCCGCCCCCTTGGAGCTCGGGTGCCATGGTCTCCCCAAACGGATTCAGGCCTGCAGCGGGCGCGCCCACCCGTTGCGGATTCTCCGCTGGCGGGCCCCATCCGCCAGCTACCGGCGGCGCGCCGGGAGGCGGTGCGCCGGGAGGCGGTGCGCCGGGAGGCGGTGCGCCGGGAGGCGGGCCGTACGGTGACGCAGGTGCAGCGCCCCAGCCTCCAGGAGCCGGCGGAGGCGGCCCCGGCGGTGCTCCGGGTGGCGAGCCACCAGGCGCACCTGCAGGAGGCGGGCCCCAGCCGGGCGGTGCGCCACCAGGGGGTGCTCCCGGGGGCGCGCCTGGAGGCGGAGCAGCCGCAGCGGGCAGCGGGGCGGCGCAGGAAGCGCAGAACTTTGCCGCGTCGTCGTTGTTCTGGCCGCAGCGCGGGCACTGAATCATGCTTGAAACCTCCGATTGGTGCTGAATCGAGGGTGGGGCCCTCCGACCAGCCGTACTAAGCGCTGAGTCCCCAGCCGTGACCGGCAAGGGGCGCAAGGTCGCGCGCAGCATACCTTTTCAGCTGTCGCCAGAGTACCCCGATGGCGCTTGGAAGCGCAGAGTTGGGCTGCGCTTCATTAACTGTGGACCTCACCCCCAACCCCGAGCGCGCGAGAAGCCACCCCAAACGCAAAAACGCCGACTCCAGATGGAGCCGGCGTTCGATCCCCCAAAGGGCAGCGGTTGGCTTACTTGCGGTCCTTTGCGTCACGCACGCGAGCCGCCTTGCCCCGAAGGTTGCGGAGGTAGAACAGCCGCGCGCGGCGCACGACGCCCTGGCTGAGCAGCTCCAACTTCTCGAGGCGTGGGGTGTGAAGCATGAACGTACGCTCGACGCCCACGTTGAAGCTGACCTTGCGGACGGTGAAGGTGCTGCGAGCCCCAGCGCGGTGGCGCTTGATCACGATGCCCTTGAACACCTGGACGCGGAGCTTGTCGCCCTCGACGATCTGGTAGTGGACGGCGACGGTGTCACCGACGCGGAACTCAGGCAGGTCGGTGCGGAGGTTCTTCGCCTCAAGGGCTTCGATCTTGGCAGAAACGGATGCGGACATGGTGCGCCTCTAATCAGTCGGCTATCAGGCAGCCTGCGAAGGGATGGTTCGGGGCTGGGCCCCTTTAGGACGGCGTGGTGGATGTCTCCGCAGCGACGAGCGGATGCCCGTTCGGCCCCGAGCTACCGGCCACAGCGGGTTGGAACCGCCTGGCGGGAGCGTGGACTCACGCTCGAGCCAGGTGCTTTGCCGGTTGAACCGAGCAGAAGGCACGCGGACTCGCCCCGATTGGGGTGCGGGATTATGCACCGAGGCCCGCGCCAGTCAATGACGCGTCGCCGGTTTCTTTGATGCATGGGTTCGGAGGCGCTGAGAGGTCGTGCTCCGTTTGAAAGCCTTTTGGCAGGCAACTCCCCTTGACCAGGGGGGATTCCAAGGCTATCCCGCGCGTCCTGCTTTTCGTGCCCCCGGTGGGTACGAGTATCAAGCACAACCCACACTTCCGCGCCAGCTGGCGCGGCGTGCCGCGGCGCCACACCCCGACCTGTTCGGAGCGGCGCCCGCTGCTCAGGCAGCAAGCGGAACGGTAGCGGCACACGACTCACTCGCTGATTCGTGGGCAACGGGCCGAAACCCAAAGGAGCGAAGATGAATACGAACCCCGGCGTCATCGGACGCAAGCTAGGCATGACTCAGCTGGTTGCTGAGGACGGAACCGTGACTCCCTGCACCGTGGTCGAGGCGCGAGTGGTCGTCGTCGGCAAGCGGACTCAGGAGAAGGACGGCTACGACGCCCTGATCATCGGCTTCGATGAGCTCAAAGAGAAGCACACCACCAAGCCCGTCGCTGGCTTCTTCAAGAAGAACGGCGTCGACGCGAAGAAGCACGTTCGCGAGCTGCGCTGCAGCGCCGAGCACGCCGCGAAGTTCGAGCTGGGTGCTGAAGTGAAGCTCGACGAGATCTTCGAAGAGGGTCAGTTCGTCGACGTTCAGTCCACCTCGCGTGGTCGCGGCTTCAGCGGCGTCATGCGCCGCCACAACTTCAAGGGTGCGGTCCGGAGCCATGGCGCTCATGAGTACAAGCGCCACGGTGGCTCGATCGGTTCCAACATGACTCCCGGTCGCGTCTTCAAGGGCAAGAAGATGCCCGGCCAGTGCGGAAACAAGACCGTCAGCGTCCTGAACCAAAAGGTCGCCAAGGTGCTCGCGGAGGAAGGCCTCGTGTTGATCCGAGGTGGCATCCCCGGTGCGCGCGGCGCCATGATCACCGTGCGCGGCGCGGTGAAGAAGAAGAACGGCGGCAAGCCCCAGGCCTGAGCCAAGCCCCTGCTCTGGTCACGAAGCCCACCGCTCGCGGTGGGCTTTTTGCTTCCATGGGGGTGAGACGCGGCGTTTCGCCCCCCAGCCCGCCAACAAGCGCGGTTTCACCCAGGGGGCGCGCGCGGGGCGATCTCCCGCGTACACTCCAGGGCATGGCCAAGACGCCGCTCTACGCCGCCCTGCTCCGCGCGCTCAGCCGGGGGCACGCCCTTGAGCCTTCGGGGGTTTCCTCGAGGCAAGGCCCGGCGCGGGGCGCCCGGCGCTTGTCTCGCCGCAGGTGGCTCGGCTCTGTCGGCGCGTTGGGCGCTGCGGGTGCGCTCGAAGCTTGCGCGCCCGCCGCCGAGGCGCCACAGACTCCGAGGCCCGAGCGCGACACGCCCCGCGTGGCGATCGTGGGCGCTGGCCTCGCTGGTCTGCACGCCGCTCATCGGCTTCGCGAGGCGGGAGTCGACGCGAGCGTGTTCGAGGCCTCCGAACGCGTCGGCGGTCGTGTGTTCACCGACGCGCGCACGTTCGCGCCCCAGCACTGCGAGCTCGGAGGTGAGCTGATCGACACGGGGCACCTCACCATGCACGCGCTCAGCGACGAGCTGGGCCTGCGCCTGCTCGACTACGAGCGGGGACCCAAGGGCGTCGAGCTGCGGGTGCATTTCGCCGGGGCCACCCTGGGGGCACCCGAGATCTTGCAGGCGTTCGCGCCCGTGGCCAAAGCGATCGACCAGTCCCTGGCCCAGCTCAAGGATCCCGACGGCGAGATCAGCTACAGGAACCCCAATGGCGCGGAGGCCCTCGATCGGCTCAGCATTCGCGGCTGGTTCGAGCAGCAGGGGATCTCTGGCTGGATCCGCGACTTCCTCGAGCTGGCCTACACCACCGAGTATGGCTTGGAGCCTGACGAGTCGAACGCACTGAACCTGCTCTGGATGATCTCCACGGAGCTGAGCAAGTTCAAGCTCTACGGAGACTCCGACGAGCGCTTCCACACCCAGGACGGCAATGAAGCATTCGTGCGCGGGCTCTCTTCGAAGATTGATTCCTCGAGGATTCAAACCGGGCACGCGTTGGTGGCGTTGAAGCAGACAGCCGCTGGCGCCTATCGACTGAGCTTTGCCAGCAAGAGCCAGACGCGAGAAGCCGTGTTCGACGAGGTGATCTTGGCGTTGCCCTTCACGCTCCTGCGCGGAGTGAAGCTCGACGTGGACTTGCCAGAGGTCAAGCGCCGCGCCATCGATCAGCTGGGCTACGGTAGAAACGCCAAGTTGATGTGTGGCTTCACTCAGCGCGAATGGCTCAAGCAAGGCTGCGATGGGGAGACGTACTCTGAGCTCGGCTATCAATCGACCTGGGACAGCAGCCGCATGCAGCCGACAGACGCAGGCTTGCTCACGAACTTCACGGGCGGCGCGCACAGCGAGGCAATGGGCAAGCGTTCGGTCGCCGATGCCAGCGCCGACTTCCTGCGGCAACTCGACCAGGTGTTGCCCGGCGTAGCCGCGGCGCACGACGGCCGCGTTCAGCGCTTCGTTTGGAACACTCAACGCTGGACACGCGGTAGCTACGCCGCGTGGAAAGTCGGCCAGTTCACCACGCTCGCGGGGGCCGAGGCAGAGCCAGTCGCCGGACTGAAGTTCGCCGGAGAGCACACCAGCCTCGATTTTCAGGGCTACATGGAGGGCGCCGCGCTGAGCGGTGCGCGCGCCGCTCTGGAAGTGCTGCGCGCTCGTCGGCTCGACGGGCGCTTGCGCCCCGCTTCCAACGCTAGCCGGAAGATTTGGGAGCTGGCGCGCGC
>JAUILJ010000008.1 GCA_030433055.1 Polyangia bacterium | reverse complement strand
GGGCCTCGTTGTCGCCGCCGTCTTTCAAGCTCACGACGATTTCCAGTGTGCCATCGCCGTCGACGTCCGCGATCGTGGGAACTGGCATTGCGCCCCGCTTGGGCAGCGGAAGGTGGTGCAGCAGATTTCCCCCGCCATCCAAAATGAACAGCTCGCTCGCGTTTTCTTTGGTCGAGTACGTGCTGAACACGACCTCCGGAGCTCCGTCCTGATTCAAGTCAGCGACCAGTACGCCTCCAGTCGCGACTTCCGCGTCCGTGGTGTAGGTCATGCTCCACATCTCTTCTTGAGCTGAATCCACCGCGTGGATGCGGCCGTCGAAGCCAGCAAAGATGAACTCGGGTCCGCTGCGGTCTGGATCGATGTCTGCCACCGTGACCTGGTTCGTGATCGCCACGATGTTGGTCTCGCCGTAGTCCCACAAGCCGCTGAGGTAGTCCGGGAAGTGCTTGGGCGTTTCCCAGCCAGCGGGGCGGGTCCCGTCGTGGTTGAGGGCCCAGAGCGCGACGCCTTGCAGGCGATTGTCCTGGGCCGCGTTCTGCACCGACGCCACGTAGACCAGCTCGCCCTCTCCGTCCCCGTCGATGTCCACGATGGCGGGCGCGGTGTTGGTGTGATGGGCCTGGAGCGCAGTCGACTCATCCTCCGCGTAGCCCTGCAAGGCCTCGGAGAAGTCGTGTAGGCCACGCACGCCCATGAACTTCGTCTTGTTCTTGAAGTCGCTCGAGCAGTCGAAGGCGCGACCGGTGCCGTCGTGGAGTGAGTTGTAGGCGTTGTCCTGGGTGGCGAAGATGTCGCTCCTCCCATCGCCGTCCACGTCCCCCAGAGCCACGTTCTGGTCGTAGCCGTTGTACACGTAGCAGGCGTCGTCGCACCCGGACGCGCCGCTGGTGTTTGGAGGGAAGCCATTGACCACCGAGCCGTCGGGGTTGAGCGCGATCACGATGTCCTTCTGCCCGTTGGCTTCCAGGTTCTGGGTCGTGACGCTCACCAACTCGAGCTGGCCATCACCATCGATGTCTCCGGCAGCCAGGCTCCTCAACTCCCCACGGAAAGTATACGGGAAGCCGGGGAGCGCCGTCCCGTCGGCTTGCCAGGCATAGATCTTATCGGCGGAGGCCTGGGCCACCTCCAGTCCCGGCAGGTCGCTCCGCAGGTCCGCTACGACCGGCGATGCCCAGCAGCGCCCTTCCACCTCTTGTCGGAACACGACGTTGCCGTCGAGGTGCCAACCCAGCACCAGGCCGTGACGTGAGGAGATGATCTCGGTCGTCCCGTCGCCGTCCAGATCTGCGACCGCGGGAGAAGCCAGCCACGACTCGTGCCAGCGATCGCCGAGCTCCGCGATCAACTCGGGCGCCGAGACACTCGCAGCGCCGGCAGCACCCGGCTCGCAGGCGGGGGAGGGGGGCTGAATACCGCCGCCCGACCCACCATTCCCGGTGTTGTTCCCGGAGCCGCCGTTGCTCGATCCGCCGTTGTTCCCTGAACCGCCATTCGCGGTGCCGCCGTCGCCGCCCCCGCCCCCTTCATCGCCTCCGCAGCCCACGAACACCAGCGCGCAGCACGACCCAATCCCTAACCAAGCCCAAGTCCGCATCGCCAAAGCATACCTCGCTTTGACCCTGCGCGTGACACCGAGCCCACAGCGCCCTGTCCCCTGGAAAATGCCGCGTTTATGCGCCGTCCTGGGCCTTTTGGGCTGTCGAGCTACTCGGCGCCGAGGGCGACACCAGGCGACAGCCGAGGGCTCTGACCCTCCGTGTGGGGCTCACCCTGCAGGCTCGTGCCTCCATGCACCGAGGCTCACGCGTGCACTGAGCCGTGGTGTGCTTGGCCAAGAATTGCCGCAAGGAAATGATCCTTGGGTGCGTCGTCATGCGCGACCTCGCGCTGCATCTTGGTGCCAACCGCCTCTCCGGCTGGATCGCGACGTGCGTTTGGATTGGGGGAGAGACGCGCTGAGCGAGGCGACTTGGCACCCCATGGCGAGATGCCCCGTGGCAAATCCTCAAGGAAAAAACAAAGGGGTGGTGTGTGCGCAATCCGGACACCGGATCAGCATTCGGGAGATTGTGGGACGCCAGCAGGGCCTTTACGCTGTGCAGTATGTGGAAGCGAATCGCACAGGTTATGGTCCTCTCCCCCGCCCTCGCGCTGTTCGTCGCTTGCGGAAGCGATGACGAAGGACCGGACACGCTCGAGTGCTCGGGCGAGCAGTGCAACCTGGAGTGCCCCCCAGGCTCTCCAGACTGCCAAGCAGAGTGCAGCAAGGGCGCGAACTGCGACCTCGATTGCAAGGACGCCAACTGCAACCTCGATTGCGCCTCCAAGAGCGACTGCAGCGCCGACTGCAGTGAAGCGGGGGGCTGTGACGCGACGTGCGAAGGACAGTCGAGTTGCGCCATCGACTGCACCGGCGCTGGAGGCTGTGACCTGGGGTGCGCGGGCGGGAGCGAGTGCCAGATCGACTGCAAGGACAACTGCGGTGGTGGCTGTAGCGGAAACTCGGACTGCCACCTGAGCTGCGAGCAAGGGTGCGACGTAGGCTGCAACGGTAACGCGCGCTGCGATCTGACCTGCAAGACGAACTGCTTCGTGTGTTGCAAGGGCAGCACGGACTGCCAGCTGAACTGCACCGACGCCGAGGTGACCGAGTGCCAGGGAGATGACGGCAGTACGATCTACGTCTGCGGTCGGGAATGCCCGAGCTCTGCCGAGTGTCAGTACGACGAAGCCACGGCGACGGCGAACACTGGCACTACGCCGGCGGCGCTGTAGAGAGTGGGCCCCCCGTGCCCGTGCGCTGTGCGCGTTTCAACCGCTGCTAGCGCTTTGGCGCGCGCTCGGACATCCTGCGGGAGGCGTATGGGCAAACGGGAACTGGATGGCGTCGGTCGCGGTTGGAGCCGCCTGCTCTCGACGGGCAAGGTAGCGTCTTCGGCGGCGCGCCTCGCCGGAGCGCAGCTCTTCCATTCTGCCCCGGGGAAACAGGAGCGGCTCGGGGAGCTGCTGGCCGGGGAGCTCGATCAGATGAAGGGGATGGCCATGAAGGTCGGCCAGATCCTCTCCTACATGGACGGCGCCTTACCCGAGGAAGCTCAAGCCGCCCTGCGCAAGCTCCAGACCGGCACGCGCTCGGTGCGCTTCGAGACCATGCGGGAGAGCATCGAGTCGGCGCTCGGAGGCCAGCTCGAGGAGCTGTTCGAAGCCTTCGAACCGGAGCCCATCGCCTCGGCGTCCGTGGGGCAGGTCTACCGAGCGCGCTTCCAAGATCGTGCGGTGGCCGTGAAGGTGCAGTATCCAGGGATCCGCGACACCATCCACGGAGACTTCTCGCGCCTGGAGGGGTTCAGCCGCATCGCCAGCTTGGCCGCGTCCGTCGACGGCCCGGCGATTGTCCAGGAGCTCCGCGAGCGGTTCGAAGAGGAGTGCGACTACACCAACGAGGCGGCTTGGCAGAACTGGTTCCGCGAGCGCTTTTCCGCGCAGGCTGGCGCACTGGTTCCTGAGGCGATCCTGGAGCGGAGCGCGCTGACGGTGCTGACGAGTGAGTGGATGACGGGCGCCGACTTCTACGCGTTCGTGGAGCACGCCAGCAACACGCGCAAGCAGGAGGTCGCGCGTACGCTGCTCCGCTTTGCGTTTCACTCGCTGTTTCGGCTCGGGTGCCTGAACGCCGATCCTCACCCCGGAAACTACTTGTTCCCCGAGCCCAGCGCGGACCATCAACAGGTCGTGTTCCTGGATTTCGGCTGCGTCCGAAGGCTCGATACGGACTTCGTCGCCAGTGAGCGCCGTCTCTTCGAGCTGGTGCTCGAGGATCGGCGTTCGGAGTTCCAGGAGGCGATGCTCGCGACGGGCATGGTCGCGAAGCCCAAGCGCTTCGACTTCGACTTTCATTGGCAGCTGCTGTGCCACCAGTGGGCGCCCTACCGTGAACGAGATTTCGAGTTCACCTCGGAGTATATCCGCGCGGGTTCGCAGTATACAGGGCCGAGCAACCCCAACCTGCGCTTGCTCGCCTTCCCGCCGCAGTGGATCTGGGTGCAGCGCTTGATCTGGGGGTTACACTCGGTGCTCATGCGTTTGGGCGCCAAAGGCGACTTCGCCAGTGTGGCCCGAGAGAGCCTGGATGAGAGCAAATCGCCCCAGCGAGCGGCCCCGCTACCTGGCGCGCCCTAGGCCTCAGCCGTTGACTTCGCTCGCATTTCAGCGAAGCGTTAGCGCATGACAGCGTTCATCCTGGGTGGCTACCAGACCGATTTCGCTCGCAACCTGGCGCGCGCAGGAGAGGGTGTCGAACAGCTCGCGCGGGAGAGCATCGAGGGGGCACTGGTGGACGCGCGGCTCGACGTGGGCGACGTTGAGTGTATCCATGTGGGAAATGCTTTCGGGGAGCTGTTCCTGGGACAGGCGCAGCTCGGAGCGCTACCGGCTACGCTCTTCCCCGAGCTGTGGGGAGTGCCAGCCATGCGTCACGAGGCCGCTTGCGCGTCGGGCAGCATGGCGGTGCTCGGAGCGATGGCTGACATCGACGCCGGCCGCTACGATGTGGTGCTGGTGCTCGGCGTCGAGCAAGAGCGAAATGTCTCGGGCGACCTCGCGACCCAGCACCTCGGCGCTGCTGCATACATCGGGCACGAAGGCCAGCACTGCCGCTACATGTGGCCGCACTTGTTCGACCGCGTCGCGGGAGAATACGAGCAGCGCTACGGACTGGAGCACGCGCACTTGATGGCGATCGCTCAGAAGAACTTCGAGAACGCCAGGAAGAACCCGCTAGCGCAGACTCGGCGCTGGCAGCTCGACGCACGACACTTCAGCGCTGACCAGGAGCACAACCCCGTCGTGGAGGGCAGGCTGCGCCGCCACGACTGCAGCCAGCTGACCGACGGCGCGGCGTGTGTCGTCTTGGCGTCTGCGCGCTTCGCGGAAGAGCACGCGCGGCGGCGTTCAATCCCTCTGGAGCCCACACCGCGGATCCTGGGCTGGGGCCATCGCACCGCGGGTCTGCCCCTGGAGCAGAAGCTCGAGCACAGCCAGGGGGCGGCGTATGTCTTCCCTCATGCGCGCCAGGCGGCGCTGGACGCCTTGAAGCGGGCCGGTCTCGAATCCGTGCGGGAACTCGACGGGATCGAGACTCACGATTGCTTCACCATCACCGAGTACGTCGCCATCGACCACTTCGGGATCACCGAGCCGGGGCAGAGCTACCGCGCCATCGAGTCCGGAGAGCTGAGCTTGACGGGCTCGCTGCCGATCAACCCGAGCGGCGGCTTGATGGGGCTAGGACACCCGGTGGGCGCCACCGGCGTTCGTATGCTCTGGGACGCCGCGCGTCAGGTGAGCGGACGCGCCGGAGAGAACCAGGTGGATGGAGCCGAACTCTTCGCCACCTTCAACATCGGTGGTAGCTGCACCACCGTCGCCTGCTTTGTCGTAGGAAGTGCCTGAGGGACATCAACGTGGATACCCGGATCATCAAACGTTACTCGAGTCACCTGCCAGCAGATGACGATCATCCGTACCGTCGCGGAGCGTGGACGCCGAACCTCGTCGAGTACACGGCGCTCGACCTCGAGGTCCTGGAGGGAGCAGTGCCCCAGGATCTGCGAGGTGTCTACCTGCGCAACACCGAGAACCCGCTGTTTCCGGCGCTCGAGCGCTATCACCCATTCGACGGCGACGGCATGCTGCACGCGGTCCACTTCCACGACGGAAAGGCGGACTACAGAAACCGCCTGATCCCGACCCGGGGCTTGGCACTCGAGCTGGAGGCCGGAGAGCCTCTGTTCGCTGGGATCTTGGAGAACCCTGCGCTCAGTCAGCGCCCCGGTTGGGGCGCCCGCCAGGGCATGAAGGACGCCAGCAGCACCGACGTGGTGGTGCACGCTGGCCGCGCCCTGACTACCTTCTACCAGTGCGGCGATGCCTACGCCTGCGACCCCGTCACGCTGGAGCCGCTGGGTGCCGAGACCTGGAAGGGTGGTTTCCCCGAGGATTGGGGGATCTCGGCCCACGCCAAGGTGGACGAGCTCGCTCGAGAGCTCTTGTTCTTCAGCTACTCCAAGCAGGCACCTTACCTGAAGTACGGCGTGGTGAACGCGCAGCGTGAGGTCGTGCACCGCACGGACATCGAGCTGCCGGGCGCGCGTCTCCCGCACGATCTCGCGTTCACCGAGCACTACGTGGTCGTCAACGACTTCCCGCTCTTCTGGGATCCTAAGCTGCTCGCCCAGGGCGTGCATCACCCGCGCTTGTTCAGCGATCTGCCGACGCGCTTTGGCGTGCTCCCAAGACGCGGGACAGGCGGCGATGTGCGTTGGTTCGAAGCGGCCCCGACCTATGCACTCCATTTTGCCAATGCCTACGAGGATGGTGACGAGATCGTGCTCGATGGCTATCCCCAGGAAGATCCCGCGCCTCGAAGGCAGGCGAACGATGGGCCCTACTCGATGCTCATGCGCTACATCGATCTGCACGCGCTGCGCACCCACTTGACCCGCTGGCGCCTGAACCTGAAGACGGGAAAGGTGACTACCGAGCGCCTCGACGAGCGTATCGCGGAGTTCCCGACGATTCACGGTCGTCACGCCGGCAGGCCCTATCGATACGTCTACGCGATGACGAGCAAGCCAGGCTGGTTCTTGTTCAACGGTCTGCTCAAGCACGACCTCGAACGCAGGGAGACTCAGAGCTATGAATTTCCCGATGGGATCTACGCGAGCGAGTCACCGTTCGCGCCTCGCTCGAACGCGACGGACTCCAGGCAAGAAGACGACGGCTACGTCGTGACCCTGGTCACGGATACCCAGTGCGATCGGAGCGAGTGCCAGATCTTCGATGCGCGGGAGATCGCTCGCGGTCCCGTCGCCCGGCTGCGCCTGCCCGAGCGAATCAGTAGCGGCACCCACTCGTACTTCGTGCCGGCCTGGGACCTCAGCTGAAGCTCAGAGCCCGACCCAGCCCGAGATGAAGAAGAAATAGAGCCCACCCAGCGCCCAGAGCGGGAAGGTGACGAAGCTCGAGTGCCCGCCGTCGATCTTCAGGTGGTTGTACTCCCACAGCCCACGCTCGAAGAACAAGCTCATGATGCGGCCGTACAGGTACTCGGTTGCGAAGCCGACGACGGAGAACAACAGCATGAGCCAGAGGTAGCGCGGGTGTCGACTGGCCAGGGCGATGGCCACGCCCACGATCGGTCCGCAGAAGAGCGCGAAGCGCCAGATCGCGAAGCGCCCCCGTGCGGTGGGCGAAAAGAAGGCCAGCGGCCACACCAAGAGGCCGAGCGAGCCTCCAATCAAGCTCAGCGTCAGCGGCTCTTCCACGCCAAGGCGCGGGACGCTGCGCGGCGCGTCCGCACCGAACATCGTCGCGGTTGCGTGAAACAGGAACGCGCCCACGGCCCATGGAAAGAAGTTGAGTTCGCTGGTGTAGCCCCGGAGCAGCGAGCGGTAGCTATAGGTCCAGATGGGCACCCTGAAGAACAGGCGCCAGGCCACCGAGACGATCAGCTCGCCGATGACGCCCAGCGCTCCCGTCCACAGGAAGAGCCAGAAGTAGCGCACGTCATAGACCGCGACCAGGCCGAGGAAGCCCGCCGGGACCCAGCCCATCAGCACATAAAATTTGCGTACGGAAAAATTGCGGCTCAACAACTCCTGCGTGAACCAGCGCATGCCGATCGCCGACAGCCCGACGATGTACAGGTTCGACCACACCCCGAACGTGAGCAACGGCCGGAGCCGCGGGTGCACGACTTCGGCGAAAGGGAGCAGGTCGAGAGAGGCCACGAGGCGTCAGCCGGCGGGCTTCTTGAACTTGAGCACGAAGCGATCGCTGGTGCCGCGCTTGTCGGCGGAGGCCGAGGGCGCGTCGTTCCAGTCGAGGGTGTCCTTCGGGTTCCGCAGGAAATGGCCTTCGCCCTCGAGCTGGAAGCCCGCTGCCTCGATCTCCTCTTTGACGAGCTTCTCTTCGATGCGGTGCAGGGTCTTCACGTCCTTGCTCCCGTGTCCCTCGGCTGCGCTGT
This sequence comes from Polyangia bacterium, assembly GCA_030433055.1. Taxonomy (GTDB): domain Bacteria; phylum Myxococcota_A; class Polyangia; order Polyangiales; family Polyangiaceae; genus JAHBVY01. The sequence goes on along the minus strand of JAUILJ010000008.1, from coordinate 17,730 downwards.
GGTCCACGACGGCGAACACTCCACCCGGCTTGAGGGCCTTGAAGATCGCGGCGTTCATCTTTGCGCGGTCGATCTCCATCCAGTAGGTGTCGTGGTAGAACAAGACCAGGAACACCGCATCGAGGTTCTTCGCCTCCTTGGGGAGGGGGTCATCGAACTCTCGGTCCACGCGCACCACCGGCTTCATCACCGGCTTCTTCAAGCGTTCGCTCCACGGCTTCTCTGCGAACTTCTCGAGGACGAATTTCGGGTTCTGCGCGAAGACCTTGCCCTTCGGACCCACTCGGCGCGCGAGCAATTCGGCGGTGTAGCCCGTGCCGGCGCCGAGCTCTGCCACCTTCATCCCCGGCTTGATGTCGAAGAACGCCAAGAGCTCACCGGGGTGGCGACCGGCGTCCAGCTCTCGGTCCTTTGCGTCGCGATCCTCCGCGCTCAGCATGCTCTGAATATCCCCAGGGATTTCTACCGGCACCGCGGCCTGGCGAGCGGGACCCTCCGGCTCCGGCGCGCTGGCCTCGTCGGGTGAAGGAGGAGGCTCGGGCGCTGTGGGCTCAGAAGCGGGCGCCGGCTCCGGCGCTGCAGGCGGTGGCGTCGCTTCAGAGCAGGCAAGTAACGAGAGGGCCGTGAGAACTGGGACACTTCGAGCGAGACGGAACATGGCTCAGGCGTAGTGAAGTTGGGGGGCCGCGGCAACTGGCGCGCGCTGCCACACACACTGGGGCGTTTGGCGACTGTTGCGCTGCCGAACACGCTGCGTTCCGCGGTGGGAATCGCCTGCGCAACAGGCAGTCGTCGGGCATGCTGGGGCGATGCTCACGCGCGTGGGACCGAGTGCCCTGTTGATCCCGCTGGTCTTCACCCTGCACAGCGGCTGCACACCAAACAAGTGCGCCGAGGCACCGCCTCCCGCTCCCGCACCAGGCGCAGCTCCAGGATCGGACGCCGCGGAGCCGGCACCCGTATCTGCACCCGAGTCCTCCGATCCCGAGCTCGAACCGAGCCGTTTCGATGCGCGGCTCTCCCTGTATGCGTATCCCTATCCGGTGAAGCTCGCCGAGCTGAAGGCCCAAGGGCAACCTCTCCAGATGGCCTACATGGACGTGGCTGCTGTCACGGAGGCTGACAAGCGGCCAGTTCTGTTGCTGCACGGAAAGAACTTCAGCGGCGCCTACTGGCAACGCACCATCGAGGCGCTGTCGAAGACTGGCCACCGCGTCATCGTTCCGGACCAAGTCGGCTTCGGGAAATCGAGCAAGCCGACAGACATTCAATATAGCTTTCAGCTGATGGCCAGCTTGACCCACCAGCTAGTGGGACAGCTCGGCGTGCAGGAGCTGTCGGTCGTCGGGCACTCCATGGGTGGAATGCTCGCGACGCGCTATGCGCTCATGTTCCCCGAGGAATCAAGACAGCTCGTGTTGGTGAATCCGATCGGGCTGGAGGACTGGCAGGCTTGGGTGCCCTACCGCGACGTGGAGACCTGGTACCAGCGGGAGCTGGGCTCCACTCCGGAAGGGGTGAAGAAGTACATGCAGAACGCCTACTTCGCCGGCGAGTGGAAGCCTGAGTACGACCCGCTGCTGAGCATCCAGGCCGGCTGGGCCACAGGCCCCGACAAGACGACCACAGCGCGCGTCTCCGCGCTGACCTATGACATGATCTTCACCCAGCCGGTGGTTCACGATTTCCCGAGAGTGACTCAGCCCACGCTGCTGATCATCGGTCAGCGTGACCGGACTGCCCTCGGCAAGGACATCGTCCAGCCCGAGGTGGCAAAGCAGCTCGGCGATTACCCAAAGCTCGGGCGCCTCGCCAAGCAACGCATCCCCAACGCGAAGCTGGTCGAACTCGAGGGAGTTGGCCACGTGCCGCAGTTCGAGGCCTTCGATGACTACTGGAAGGCGCTCAACGGATTCTTGAAGTGATGGGTCAGCCTGCCGAGGCTCGGCGCTGAAGCGTACGCCGAGCTTCGGTCGTTGCCGTGCGGTGTGGGGAGTTGGCCCCAGCAGCGGTGCTCGCTGTGGGCCGTGAGCCCCAACCAGGTTCCGTTTAGTGAAATTTCCTGCGTCGATCTGAGTTCGTCTCAGCTTTCTCACATAGAAAAAAGCAGCGCTCCACCCTCTGCCTGGAACGCGGGCGGCGTATACTGAGTGCCGTCTCTGGAAGGACTGGAGACGGCAGGAGGAAGAGATGCGGCTTGGGCTGACCACGTTTGGCTTGTGTGTGGCGATGTGCTTTGCAGGGATCGGCTGCGGCGACGATTCTTCGGGTGGGGGCGGAGGGAGCGCCGGAACCGGGGCCAACGGTGGCTCCGGCAACAGTGGCAATGGTGGCTCAGGCAATGGCGGCTCGGGCAACAGCGGCAACGGTGGCTCCGGTACGGGCAACGTGGGCAATACCTTCACTGGTGGTGGCCCCGACGCAGGGAATCCCGACGGAAATGCGAACGTGCCGAGCGCAGGTCAGGCCGTAGACACTTCGAACCCGACGACCGTGGTCGGGGACGGTACGCCGGAGAGCTGCACCTCCGATGCGTTCATCAGCGCGGTGGAGGGCGGCGGGATCATCACCTTCAACTGCGGTGACGACCCGGTGACCATCACCACGGATCGCACCGCAAAGATCTTCAACGACTCGTCCGACGACATCGTGATCGACGGCGGTGGCAAGGTCACGTTGAGCGGCGGCGGTGCTCACCGCATCCTGTACATGAACACGTGCGACAAGGAACAGCACTGGACGAGCGACCACTGCAACGATCAAGAGACGCCTCGCCTCACCGTGCAGAACATCACCATGGTCGAAGGCAACTCCACCGGGCAGCTCGAAGAGGGCGGGGGGGGAGGAGCGATCTTCGTGCGCGGCGGACAGTTCAAGGTGGTGAACAGCCGCTTCTTCAACAACACCTGCGACAGCAGCGGCCCCGACCTGGGCGGCGCCGCCTTGCGAGTGCTCAGTCAGTATCAAGGCAACCCCGTGTACGTCGTGCACAGCACGTTCGGTGGCGCCGAGGGCTACGGAAACATCTGCTCCAACGGCGCTGGCCTCTCCAGCATCGGGGTCTCCTGGACCGTGATCAACAGCCTGTTTACCCACAACAAGGCGATTGGCAACGGTGCCAACCCGGCTCAGTCGGGCACGCCGGGAGGCGGCAGCGGTGGCGCGATCTACAACGACGGTACGGTCATGACGCTCACGCTCATGGGCACCAAGATCGAGGACAACACCGCCAACGAAGGGGGCGGCGCGATCTTCTTTGTGAGCAACGACGTTGGCCAGGGCCGGAAGGGTCACATGGTGATTCAGGACTCGGAGCTGCGTCGGAACCCGAGCGGAAAATTCGAGACCAAAGGCTTCCCGGGGATCTTCGTGCTGGCCGCGGAAGACCCGCAGGTCACCAACTCGACGCTCGAGTAGCGCTGATTTCGCGGTGAGCGCCGTGCTAAGCAGCGGGTCGTGATGGCCCGCTGCTCAGTCACTGTTCGCCTCCACATCCGACCTCGGCGTCTCGATCGCGGGAGGCGCTGCTCGTGAGCGATCTGCGAGTGGTGCCCTATCCCGGTGGCGCAACCATGCGCCAGGAGCGAGACGCTCTGGCGAAGCTGCGCGTCGAGGTGTTTCGTGCGTTTCCGTACCTGTACTCGGGGAGCCTGGACTACGAGCTCGAGAACCTGGAGGTCTCGAGCCCTATCGGGGGCGGGGGTTAGGCGTGAAGTTCTTTGAGGGAGTCGGGTTTCAACACCGAAGAGCATGACCTTCTGGATGCGGGAGTTATAGCCGTGCGGATTCAAACGAGCAGAGGCAGGGAGTGGCGCCCGTGGGCGCTGGGGGCCATTGGGGCAGCGGTTGTCGCTTGTTCCGCAGCGGCGCAGGGGCCCGACGCGGGCAAACCGAGCACAGCACCAGCGGCTCCGCCTGCCAGTCAGCCTGCGAGCGCCGTCGCCGAGCCCAGCCCGGCGCCGAGCGTCGCTCCTCACCCCCAAACCCCGAAACGAGCAGCGCCTCCGCAGCCCGAACAGCGCGAGCTGGGGAAGGTGGAGCACGCGCTGACGCAGCCGGTGCTCTCGCTCGCGCTGGGTAAGCCCCGGGTCGCTGCGATTGTCAGCATGGGTGAGCAGGCGATCCCCATGCTCTTCGAGGGGGGAAAGTGGCGCTCCATCGCGGTACCCGCACAGCTCCAGGTGACGGCCTCTGACTTGGAATCCTCGCGGATATACTTCGGCCGGGACGACAGACCACGCATCATGGGCGCGCGGCGCGTCGACGGGCAGACCCGCCAGCTCTACCTGCGCTTTCGTGCTGGCCAGTGGAAGGTGGAGAAGGCTGAGATCGGTCGGCTCGCGGGGGATCCTCCAGCAGCCATGTGGGGTTTGCTCGGCCACGCGGACCCCGAGGTGGTGTGCAAGCTCGGCGACAAGTGCATCATCAAGCGGCTCACCGGCTGGCAGATGATGGACGCTGGGGACAGCGCGCTTCGAGTCGACCTTCAGGGCAAGGAAGCGTTCGCCATCGGGCGTGGATCCGTGGCGATACTGGACGGCTTGAAATGGCGCGATGTCACCTCCGGCGCGAAGGTCGAGGTGCCGCGCGGCGTCTGGGGCGATGGCAAGGAGTTCTGGATCAGCGACGGCGCCCAGGGCGGCGCCAAGCTCTGGCACGGTAAGGACGGCTCCTGGGAATCGTTTCCGTGTCCCGTTTCCGAGCCCGGCGCCCTCTGGGGCAGCGGCCCAGCCGATGTGTGGCTCGCGGGAGGCGAAGGGCTCGCACACTACGACGGGACCACGTGGGTGCGCGTCGCTGGGGTCGAGGGTCCCCTCGCGGAGGTGTTCGGGCGTGAAGGCGAGGTCTGGGCGGCGGGAGTTACCGGCGCGTGGCTGGTGAAACCCACGTCGGCGCCTTGATCAGCTGCTCGAACAGCGTTCAGCGAAGTCGGTGAGCTCGAGTCGACCCTTGTCGAGTAGCGACGCGAGCAGGCACAGCGCCTGCGCGCCGTCGTCGCTCCGGGTTCCGGGCGGAACACCCGGGTTGGCGCGCCTGAAGGCCTGCCCCGACGGCAGGCGCTCCGTGGCATAGGGGACTTCTCTGGCTGCGCTTGCACCGGGTTCGGAGTACCATCCCGGCAGGAGGCGCCTTGGGAGCCAATTCGAAGTCAGGGGTGCTGGGCATCGTGATCTTGTGCGCCGTCCTCGGCGTCGGCCTGACGCTGTACCTCACTCGGGGCGCGCCCGCCCCCACGCCTGTCGCGTCGGCGACCGCCGCTCCTACGGCCGCTCCGACAGACAAGCGCGCCGCGGTCACCCAGGCGCTGGGGCGCTCGTCGCCGTCGTCAGCGAAGACGGCGTCACCGGCCCCTGTCCGCAAGCGCACGCTCAAGGATCGTGAGCGCCGCGATGACCTGCGTAGGCGCATCTACGCGGCGTTTGGTGAAGAGCCGCCGCCGCAAGAGGCGCGGCGTCAGGCGCGCCCCAAGCCCGCACCCCTTGCCCAGGCGCCAGCAGCGGCGCGAGGCTCACTGGACAAGCAGTACATTCAGGATCGTATCCGCGAGGATTTCGTACCGCTGGCCAAGGAGTGCTACGAGGCAGCGCTGGAGCGAGACCCGAAGCTCGGCGGCAAGCTGAAGATCGACTTCGAGATCGTGGGAGACGAGTCCGTGGGGGGCGTCGTCGAGTCAGCGGAGCTATCGGAAGACAGCGAGATCCAGGACGAAGAGTTCATGTACTGCATGCGCGAGTCGATGCTCAGCATGAGCTTCGAGCCACCCAAGGGCGGCGGCTCGGTATCCGTGACGTATCCATTCAGCTTCTCCAGTGGAGAAGAAGACGCGCTCGACGACTCGAAGCGCTGAGCTGGAGCGAGGCTCACAGGCGCTGTGCAGCGTGGAGTGTCGAGCTCAGGGAGCGGACCGCGGCGCAACATTGCGTTCCCGTAGTAAAACATCCAAGCCGGCGAGCGATTTTGGCCGTGTTTGCGCTTCCGTGACGGAACCGCAAGTTCGCAGCCCGTGGCTGCGCTCGGCGTCGCGGAACTATTGATTGTGCAGTCGGCTGCAATCTCGGATGATGCCGACCCGAGGAATTTCTATGCGTCGAATCTTTCCCATCATCGTTCTGAGCCTGGCCTTCCCTCTGGGGTGCGGTAGTGCGCCTCCGCCCCCCGAAGCACCGGAGGCGCCAGAGAGTACCGTGTCGGACATGGAGCCCGAGCCGCCCGAGGCGGTGGAGCCCGCGGAAACGCCAGAGGAGCCGCCGGCGCCCGAGAAGTGGTCCGACATGAACATGGAGCAGAAGAAGGCTCACATGATGAAGGTCGTGATGCCGACCATGGGCAAGGTCTTCAAGGACTTCAACGAGAAGAAGTACGGTGAGTTCAGCTGCGTGACCTGCCACGGTCCCGAGGCCAAGGATGGTAAGTTCGACATGCCGAGCCCCGCGCTGCCGAAGCTGCCCGCCAAGGGCGACTTCGCGGCGCTCTCGAAGAAGCACCCAAAGGTGATGGAGTTCATGGGCAAGCAAGTCGTCCCCGAGATGGCCAAGGCCCTCGACATGGAGCCCTACAACGTCGACACCCAGACGGGCTTCGGTTGCTACGGCTGTCACCAGACGAAGTAGTCTCCAACCCGAGTCCGCGAACGCCGGCTGCCTCTCCAGGTAGTCGGCGTTCCGCGTTTTGTGGCCTGGAGCCCCGTCGGCGAGAAAGCAACCGGACCAATAGTCAACGTAGTTGACTGATCGCTCGGGGGTGAGGTACGACTTGCTAGTCAACTTAATTGACTAGAGCCGCGCCTTGACGGACGCGAGGAGGAACCATGCCTGTGATTCAAGCCCCTGAGCGTTGCACTCATGAACTACCCAACGCCCGCTTCACGACGCTGGCGACGCCATCCCGTGGCACTCACGAGACAGCGCTGTGGCGAGTACAGATCCTCCCCAACACATCGCCCACGCCCCACGAGCTGACTCGGGAGGAGCTGTTCTATGTCGTCGCTGGCGAGGCGCGTGTGGACATCGCTGGAGAGCGACAAACCGCGAAGGCGGGTGATGTCATCGTGATCCCCAAGGAGACCCTGTTTGCGCTCGACAACGCGGGGAGCGATGTCCTCGAGCTATTGTGCTGCTTTCCAGTGGGTGGCCAGGCCAAGCTCGACGGCAAGGTCTTCACACCGCCCTGGGCGCAGTAGGGTGCGCCGAGCGGCGCGAGTGGGCAGCGTCGAGCGGCCGTAGTACAAGCCGTTCCGTGTCCAAGTCTGCTTCCTCGGCGAGCTACGGCGACCGCCACGACGTGCCCATCGCGCGCCTGTGCGCCATGGCCTACCGGTCGTTGATCGACGAGCTGCACGATCGCCTGGTCGCTCGCGGGTACACGGACGTCAAGCGCTCGTATGGCTTCGTGCTGCTTCCGGCGCGAGAACGCGACAAGACCGTCAACGACCTTGCAGCGGAGATGGGGTTCACCAAGCAAGCCGCCTCGAAGCTGGTCGAGGCGATGCGGGAGTCCGGCTACGTGAAGCTGGTGCCGAACCCTGCGGATGCGCGCTCGAAGCTGTTGCGGCTGACTCCCAGAGGGGAGCGCTTGCTCGGCCACGTGGAGAGCATCTATCGAGAGCTCGAGGCAGAGTGGACCGCGGTCCTTGGGGAGAAGCGCCTCGAATCGCTGAGAGGCGATCTCGAGCGCGTGCTCCGCCAGCGCTACGAAGGAACGCTTCCCGGTATCCGTCCGGCCTGGTGAGCCAGACCGTGTGGTGATCAGCGCTGCGCCGATCAGCGCTACGTGCGCGACTTACCGTCGCCGTACTTCATCAGCTCCATGCGCGCGATGAGCCCCCGATGCACCGCATCGGGGCCGTCGGCGATGCGCAACACCCGACCGACGGCGAACAGCGCGGTCAGCGGGACGTCCTCGGAGACGCCGGCCCCGCCGAACAGCTGAATCGCTTCGTCGGCGACCTGCTGCAACACATTTGGGGCCACCACCTTGATCGCGCTGATCTCCGTCAGTGCCCCGAGCGCTCCCAGCTGGTCGAGTTTCCAGGCGGCATACAGCGTGAGGAGTCGGGCCTGGTCGATGGCAATGCGCAGATCGGCGATGCGCTCCCGGTTGCCGCCCAGGTTGATCAACGCCTTCCCGAAGGCCTCCCGTTGCATGCCGCGCTCGATCATCAGCTGCAGCGCTCGCTCCGCCGCGCCGATGCAGCGCATGCAGTGGTGGATGCGGCCAGGGCCGAGGCGCCCTTGCGCGATCTCGAAGCCTCGCCCCGCACCGGCGATCAGGTTTGCCTTCGGCACCCGTACGTCTCGAAACCAGATCTCGCCGTGCCCATAGGGCGCGTCGTACTCACCGAAGACGGGTACCATGCGCTGGATTTCCACACCCTGCGCGTCCATCGGGACCAGGACCATGCTGTGCCGCTGGTGGCGGTGTGCGCTCGCGTCAGTGACTCCCATGAAGATCACGACGCGGCACTTCGGGTGGCCGATGCCAGTGGACCACCACTTCTTGCCGTTGAGCACGACGTCGTCTCCCTCGACGATCGCCGTCGCTTCCATGTTGGTCGCGTCAGAGGAAGCGACGTCGGGCTCCGTCATGCAGAACGCGGAGCGGATTTCGCCTTTGAGCAGCGGCTCCAGCCACTGGGCCTTCTGCGCCTCGCTGCCGTACTTCTCCAGCACCTCCATGTTTCCGGTGTCCGGGGCGTTGCAGTTGAAGACCTCCGGCGCCAGAAAGCTGCGCCCCATCTCCTCCGCCAGCGGAGCGTACTCGACGTTGGATAGTCCCGATTCCGTGGGGAGAAATAGGTTCCAGAGCCCGGCGTCACGCGCCTTGGCCTTGAGCGCCTCGACTTCCGGGGGAACCGTCCACTTGCGCCAGTCCCCGTGGCGCTCGCGGTTCTCGAGCAGGCGCTTCTCCACTGGCTCGATCTCGCTGCGGATGAAGGCTTGGATGCGGCTCCTCAGATCGGCGGCCCTGGTGCTCAGCTCGAAGTCCATGTCCCGTCCTCGCACCGAGAGCTGGCGGACTCAATTGCCTTGTCATTCACCGACCAGGAGCGGCGCCTGGAATGGAGCAGCGAACGAACAGGCGCGGATGACTCTGCGCTAGGGCTGCCGCTCCCAGCGACACTGTTGGCCTTGGCAGACCTCGTGGTAGATGGCGGTCTTGCCGCAGCCTTCGGCCTTCTTCTTGTCCTTCTTGCCCATGTAGTGGGTGATGGTGAGTTTGCCTTTGGGGCACCCGAGATCGTTCGAGGCACTCTCGCGGATCCAGTCGTGAGACTCGCCGCTGGTGTGCACGACGCAGCCCGCTGCGAGCCACGCCGCGGCGATCACGAGTCCGAGGGTTGCGCCGGTCGACCTTCGATCGGACCTGAGCGAGCAGGAGTCAGTATTTTCCATGGTGCGAAAAGGGTCGGCGAGCGCTCGAGGCTCTGCAACGCCTTTCTGCGCGCGCTGGCCCGCACCTGGCACGCCGAGTAGGCTCCTTGGCCATGCGTCCGCCATTCAGCCGTTTGAGTGGTGGGCTGCGACTCGGTCGTGGCTTCTACGAGCGCCATGGGTGGGCAGAACAGCCCGCCGGAGCCACTTCGACATCCTCGAAGCCGAGGGGCGTGGTCGATGCCCTGGAGGATCTCAGACAACCGGAGCTCGACCTGGCGCGGGTGCACCCTCACGTGCGCCGCTTCTTCGAGGATACGGCGGGGCTGGAGCTGTTCATCCACACCCGCTGGCGGGGCCCCTTTGTCGTGCTGTGGTGGCTCTTGCGCCCGTTGATGTGCTGGTTTGGTCAGTTCGTCTTGCCACGGCGCGAGGCGCGGATCCTGACTCGCTGCTTTCCGCTCGACCGCACACGGGATGGCAGACCGGACGCGCGTGGCGTCGAGCGTTTCTATGGGGATACGGGAGAGGTGTTTCAGGTGGCTGCGTATGCGACCTGGGAGCACGCGGGCGTCCACCACATGCACGCCAGTTTTCCCATGCCCTTTGGGCAAGTTGCGGGGCTCTTGCGCCTCGACCCTCTTCGGGCAGACCGGCAGGGCCTGCACGGCGTGACGCTCACTTCCCGGCGCCGGCGCGGGCGACCCGAAGATCGGGCTCGGGTGTGGCTTCTGATCGGGCGGTTCGCCCTTCCCTCGCCGCTGGGTGAGCAGCTCAGCCTCTGGGCGCCAGGCGCCCCAGACTGTCCGGTCCCAGCGAACCCTGCGTGCCCCGACGCCACGATCCTGGGCTGCCATGAACAGCGCCTGTTCGGGGTGCGCTTCGTCCGGCACTACTACTGGTTTCGCCCGCTCTCGGTGGATGCGCCGCCAAGCTCCGACTCGCGCAGCGTCAACGGGTAGGCGTCATGGGCTTCGATCGCGAACGAGAAATCGACGTTAGCCACACGGAAACAAATCGGGGCCGCCAGATCGGCGGAGTCACCCAGGAAGTGTCGCGCGGCTGTGGAGCGCACTTCTCCGCCCATGGGCTCGCAGGCGTCGAGCGGGATCCCCAGGTCGATCTCCTGGCGTGAGATGCGCTTCTTGAGCGGCTGGCTCGACATCGCGCGGTCCTGGGGCACGCAGTACTCGAGGAAGGCGCGGAACGACGGAAAGCAGTCGGCCCAGGGGCCTTCCCATGTGGGTTCCTGCGCCAAGGGTGAGAGTTCGAGCTCCGCGTCTGGAGCCGAGCCGCCGCCTGGATCCAGGCGCACGTGGAGCCCGCGGTTGCCCTGGACCGTGACCTCCGCGCGCTTCAGCACGTGCATCGGCATGCCCTCGGTGAGCAGTCGCGCGGCGAGCGCGGGCACCACCGAGTCGATCGCGTTGGTCAGGAAATAGATGCCGCGGTAGTCGGTGCGCGGATCGTAGACGTGAATACGCCAGTTGGTCTGTACGGGGTTGGGCATGAGCCTGCGCAGCGAACCCATGAAGGCGAAGCCAAAATGGCCGTGCTGGTAGGTCAGGAAGGTGAACAGCGCGTACTCACCCCCTGAGCCCAGGCGTTGAAGCTGTAATCCGCGGGGAATCAAGCGCTGGGCGTCCTGCGCGCGCATGAGGTAGTTGACGTACACCACGTTGGTGATCTCACTCCTCATCTCGGCTTCGGGAATTGGCTCGAACAAGGCACCAAAGAAGCGGCTGTAGGCGAGCCAGTTCGTGACCCAGGCTACGGGTCCCCCACCGGGATAGCGCCAGGGCGCCAGGCGGCCGTGAGCTTCGTCGGGGCGCGCCCGCAACAGCACGCGTTCTGCGACCAGCCCGAGCCAGACCTGCAATAGCCCGAAGCCCAGGGCGTTTGCCCCGGAGATGAACTGTGAGCTGGGTCTATTGCCCTGTGGAAGTAGCGGGGAGCTGGCCGCGATCACCATGGCGCACCAGAGCGGTACGCTCAACACGCTCAACCAGCGTGACCAGGTACCGGCTTTCACGAAGCAGTAGGTCCACCCCAGCGCTGCCAGGGTGTAGCAAACGGCGCCCCAGCCCGCGGTGAGGGGAAACAGCCCAGCTTCGAGTTCGAAGTAGGCGCTCGGATCGGTTCGTGCCAGCTCGACACCGCGAGTCACCCACACCGCCTGGGCGTACTGATCAGGCACGATGGCAAGAAGTGTCAGCAGCAGGACCCAGTACACGCCAGCGCGGGGCAACCAGCGCGCACGCAACATCGCCAGCGCCATCCAGAGATCCACGACCGCGCACAGCTGCCAGGGGAGCCAGCCGAAGCGGAACCGCCAGGGGTGAGCCGCGATGGTCGCGACTCGAACGGCCGGGTCCGCCTCCGTCCCGCCAGGCAGTGTTGGTAGTAGCAGGGCGGCCATGCTGAGGAGTGCGAGTCCATGGATCAGGAAGTTCGCGAGCAATGCCCGCTCGAGCGCGCGATCTCGGCTCGAGTAGCTGGCGGCCTGCTGGGGCGGTTGTGGCATCCTTGCTGAGGATAGGCGCCGACGGCGATCCGAACAAAGCGCCTCCGGCTGCTTGGCGAGCGCTTGCTTCTGCCTTAGGCATCTCCCGTCCTGATCCGTAGTGCGCGAGGTCGAGGGGGAGGCTAAGTACTCGCGCTGCGCTCCATACCCCAATGTCTCCGCCGAACTCCCCCACAACCCATCGTCCCGCGACCGTCGTCGCGCTGCTGTTCGCCTTGTTCATGGCGGCGATGGAGATGACGGTCGTCTCCACCGCGATGCCGACGGTGGTCGGCGACCTTGGAGGGATTGCCCTCTACTCGTGGGTGTTCACCGCCTACATGCTGGCCGCGACGGTGACGGTGCCCGTCTACGGCAAGCTCGCCGACATGTACGGGCGCAAGCCCATCATCCTGTTCGGTGTCGCTGTGTTCCTGGTTGGATCCGTAGCGAGTGGTCAGGCTCGCAGCATCGAGCAGCTGATCGCTTTCCGCGCACTCCAGGGCCTCGGGGCCGGGGCGATGCAGCCCATCACGATGACCATCATCGGAGATCTCTTCGATGTCGAGCAGCGAGCCAAGATCCAGGGGCTGTTCGGCGGCGTGTGGGGGGCCGCCGGCATCGTCGGGCCGCTGGTTGGTGGCTATATCGTCAGCGCGCTGTCCTGGCGCTGGGTGTTCTACATCAACGTCCCAGCGGGCCTGGTCTGCATGGCGGTGCTGACGTTCGCCTATCACGAATCCGTAGAGAAACGAAAACGCGTCTTCGATGTCGCGGGCACCCTGGTGCTCACGACCATCCTCTTGTTGCTCCTGGCGGGCAGTGGAGGCAGCGGCAGGACGGTCTTGTTCCTGGGCATCGCTGGCGTGCTCACCGCTGTCTTCATCGGTATCGAGAAGCGCGCCACGGAACCCATGCTGCCCATCGACCTGTTCAGCCGCCGCGTGATGGCGGTCGCGACGGTGCTCGGCACCCTGCTGGGCGGTGCGATGATCGCGACGGTGACCTTCGTCCCTCTGCATGTTCAGGCCGTGCTCGGCGGCTCGGCGAAGGAAGCTGGGCGGGCCATCACTCCGATGCTCATCGGCTGGCCCGTCGCGAGCGCGATCAGCGGCCGGCTGCTGGTGAAGGTGGGGTTTCGCCCGCTGATCTTGACGGGACTCGGGGTGCTCACCGTCGCGAGCATCGGACTTGCGGCGGCGCTCTCCCCGGACTTGAGCGTGATCTGGATCAGCCTCGCCACGGGCTTGTTCGGCGTCGGGATGGGGCTCGCGAACACCGCGCTGATCATCGCGGTGCAGAGCTCCGTGGAGTGGAAGCAACGCGGTGTTGCTACGGCCAGCACGATGTTCTTTCGCACGATCGGTGGCACCCTGGCGGTCGGAGCCCTGGGGGGTGTGATCGCCCGGGAGCTGGCGAAGACGCCCGGCGTGCCTGCGGAGGCGGCGAACGCGTTGCTCGGTCCGGCGCACGGAAAAGATCTGGCTCCGGAGCTCGTGCACAGCCTGGCTTGGGCCCTGGAGGACGGCTTGCACATCGCGTTCTGGGCCATCGCTGTGCTGGCGGTGACTGCCGCGGTGGCCGGCTTGATGTTTCCCCGCATCTCGGTCGCGGACAAAGCCGATGCAGAGGTCCGCACTGGCGATGCGCTACCCGCTTCGCCGAACGTAGCGGAGGCGGAAGCGGCGCTGCCGTCGTCTCCGAACGGCGGCGAGTAGCTCGAGGGTGCAGGCGGCCCTGGCGAGGAGCTGACCTCGGCGTCAATGCTGCCCGCTATAGTTCCGCGGGGTAATAGAAAAAGGTCCAGCGCTGCGCTGGAATCCGCGCCGAAACGCCCGATTCAGCCGCCTCATCCGGGCTCGGGGGTGAGACGCGACGTATCGGCGCCTGGGCTGCCCCCCTGACAACGTCCTGTCGGGAGCCTGGTGCAGCCTCAGCTTTCGCCCTTTCGCGCGTCGGCTGTGAGGGCTACGTAACAGCGCTGGGAGGCAACATGTCAGACAGCGTTACGTTCTACACCAACCCCCGGTCCCGCGGCCGCACCGTGCACTGGCTGCTCGAAGAGGTCGCCGCACCCTACGAGGTCAAGCTGCTGCGCTTCGACAAGGCCGAGCACAAGACACCGGAGTTTCTCGCAGTCAACCCCATGGGCAAGCTGCCAGCCATCGTGCACCGCGGCGTCGTGGTCACCGAGAGCCCGGCGATCTGTGCCTATCTGGCCGATGCTTTCCCTGTGGCAAATCTTGCGCCGGCGATCGACACTCCAGAGCGGGGCGCTTACTACCGCTGGCTGTTCTTTGGTAGTGGCTGCCTCGAGGTGGCGATCGTCGACAAGAGCCTTCAGCGGCCCGAAGTCGAACGCAAGGGTGCGCTGGGGTATGGCAGCTACTCTGACACCATGAGCACCCTGGAGAAGGCCCTCGAAGCGGGGCCGTTCTTGCTCGGTGAGCGCTTCACTGCGGCTGACGTCTTCGTGGGTTCGGCGCTGGGCTGGGCGGCCATGGTCGGCACGCTGCAGCCTGGCAAGGTGTTCGGGGCCTACCTGGCTCGCCTGGGAGAGCGACCGGCCTTCCAGCGTGCCCAAGCGAAGAACCAGGAACTCGCCGAGCAGCTTCAGAGCTAACGTGGCCGAAGCCGGAGCAGACAGTGGTGCCGAGCTCACCCGCGTCGGGGTGTTTCGCATCGCGTGGCCGATCATCCTGGCGAACGCCGCGGTGCCGCTGCTGGGCATCGCGGACACGGCGGTGATTGGCCACACCGGTACCACTTCGGCTCTCGGCGCGATCGCGCTCGGTGCTCTGGTCTTCAGCTTCGTGTACTGGTCGTTCGGCTTCTTGCGCATGGGCACGACGGGGTTCGTGGCTCAGGCAGAGGGCGCAGGAGATCCCGCAGAGGTCCGGGCCGTGCTGGGGCGCGCGCTGCTCCTGGCAGCGGCGATCGGCGTGGCTCTGGTGCTCTTGCAGTGGCCAATAGCGCGCGGCGCGTGGGTGGTGTTCAGCGCCAGTCCGGACGTCGAGCACGAGGCGGCTCAATATTTTGCCGCGCGGATTTGGGGGGCGCCGGCGGCGTTGGGCACCTTCGCGCTGATGGGGACGCTCATCGGCCTGGGCAAGAGCCGGCATCTGCTCGCGCTGCAGCTCCTCCTGAACGGCTTGAACATCACCCTCGACGTGACGTTTGCCGGCGTCTTCGGCTGGGGGGTGCGGGGGATCGGAGTCGGCACTGCCGTTGCCGAGTGGGTCACGCTGCTGGCCGCGTTTCTGACGGTGCGTCACCTGCTCGGGGCCCACCGTCGCGACGCGGAGGCCTTCTGGCCGCGAGCACGCATCCTGGATCGCGGGCGCCTTGCGGAAATGTTCAAGGCCAACGCCGACATCATGATCCGCACGTGGTTCCTGCTCGCAGGTTTCGCGTGGTTCACCGATCGCAGCGCGAAGTTTGGAGATCTGAGCCTCGCCGCCAACCACGGACTGCTCGAGCTGGTGAGCTTCGCGGCGTTCTTCTTGGATGGCTACGCGTTCGCTGCAGAGTCGCTCGTGGGGCGTGCGATCGGGGCGAGGTCACGGCGCCGTTTCGACATCGTCACCCGGCGATCGAGCGAGCTTGCGCTGCTCACCGCTTGCGCACTGGCCGCGGCCTGCTGGCTTGGCGGTGACGTCGCGGTGCACTGGCTCACCAGCATTGACGACGTGCGCCAGGAGGCAGCCCCTGGCCGCGCTGTATATCTTGCTGTCGTTCGCCGCGTTCCAGCTGGACGGCATCTTTGTGGGGGCGACGCGCACCCGCGACATGCGCAACGCCTCCGTGGTTTCCATGTGTGTTTTCGTGGGTGCCAGCTGGCCATTGATGCAGCGCTACGGCAACCACGGCTTGTGGTGGGCGTTCATCGGCTACGTGGTCGTGCGAGCCGTCGCGCTCGGCGCCTACCTACCGGCCTTGCGTCGCTCGATCGACCATCGAAGCGATTGCTCTGAGGCAGACAGCCTCCTAACCTAACTTGCTCTTGAGGCCAGGGGTGCCGGGGGACTGCGCAGCGCTGCGTGGGCACCTGGTGCTGATTGACCGCTCGCAGGCGACCCCGCCGAGGGGCGGGGGCTACGCAAGGATTCGTTCGGGCAGGTTCGCGCCAGCCCGTCACAACACACCGAGGTTCACAGGAGTTCCAATGTACAAACTCTATTTCCATCCCTTCTCTCAGCACTCACGTCGCGTCGTCGCGCTCCTCAACGAGGCCGGTCTGGAGCACGAACTGTCGCTCGTCGACCTGGTCAAGGGGGACAACATGCAGCCCAGCTATCTGGCGCTGAACCCGAACCACAAAGTGCCCACGCTGGTGGATGGAGACTTCAGGTTGTACGAGTCGAACGCGATCCTCCGCTACCTGTGCAACAAGCACGAGCTGACCGACTGGTACCCCAGCGATCTGCAGGCCCGTGCGGCAGTCGACCAGTGGCTCGACTGGAACCAGACGCGCGTCGCAGGGGCGGTGTTCGATGTGGTCTTCAACAAGATGTTCGCGGGTGACAAGGCGGACAAGGCAGCCATCGAGCGAGGTGAGAAGACCCTGGTGGAGCTGGGTAAGATCCTGGATGACGCCCTCGCGGGGAAGACCTTCCTGGTCGGTGACAAGCCCACGATCGCGGATCTCTCGGTTGCTTCGAACGCGACCCAGCTCCAGATCGCCAAGTCTCTGCCCGAGGGCGCGAACATCGCCGCCTGGCTCGGTCGTGTGATGGAGATCGAAGGTTTCCGCAAGGCGATGCCGCAGATGTGAGTTGGCCGCAGGCGAGCGCGCGAGGGCTTTCACCCCGCGCGTTCGCTCGTGCTGCCTCGCGCGGCACAGACTACTCTTCGGTCAAGCTGCCGCGAAACAGCGCGATGAGGCTGCCCTGGAGATCTCTTGAAAAATCTGTGCGGAAAGGCTCGAAGTCGGCGTCGGCGAGCACGCACTGCATGGCGGTCGAAGGGTGAGCCATCGGCCACATCCCCGCGATCAGCGCGTGGACGTAGCGTTGGATCGCCATGATACGCGGTGGTGGCAGCCGCGGGATGGCCGCGAACAACGCGTTGGCGATGCGCAGCGCCAGGGCGCGCACGTCCTGCTTGAAACCCCGAGCCGTCTCCTCCGAGACGTTCTGCTCAAGCACGCCCGCAACGACGCTGGTCAGCAAGCACAGGCGGGGCTGCGCGTTCAGGCTGTGCGCGATGATGCGAGCCACACCCTCCACGTCGTTCGACCCAACGAGTGGAGCGAGCTCGAGCTCGAGCTCGGCGACCCACGCGCCTTCGTCTTCGGTGAGCAGTGTGAGCAGGATTTGTTCGCGACTCTCGAAGTAGCGGTAGCAATTGCTCTTGGCGATCCCCGCCTCGCGCGCGATCGCGTTCAGGCCGACGGCTTCGAGGCCGCCAGCGTCCAGCAAGCGCCGCGCCGCGCTCAAGATCTCCTGGCGCCGCTGCTCGCGCTGCTCCGGTGCTCTTGCGCGGCTGAAAGACGAGTTAGTGACCATCGGTCTTACATGAATCTAGCCAAAAATGTGCGTACTGCAATGTTTCTTTACGAGCCGGGATTTACAAGAGACCAGTGGTCTCCCATATGCTGGCCATGACTTCGGACGCGAAAGACACACTCGTTCTGGTTACCGGCGCCTCGGGCTTCATCGCGATGCACTGCATCCTGCAGCTGCTCGAGGCCGGCTACGCCGTGCGCGGGAGCGTGCGTGATCTCAAGCGGTCCTCCCAAGTGGAGGCTGCGCTGGCCGCTCATGGCGCGGACGTCTCGAGGCTCTCGTTCGTCGCGGCGGACCTCACTCAAGACGCCGGGTGGGCAGAGGCGATGGCTGGAGTGACGTACGTGCT
>JAUILJ010000735.1 GCA_030433055.1 Polyangia bacterium | reverse complement strand
CAGAGCTCGTTGGTGCCGCACTGAACATTGCAGGCGGCACAGTTTTCGGGTTGGGTGATGTCCGTCTCACAAGTCCGGGCATCGCCGTCGCAATTGGCCCAGCCCGGGAGGCAGTCTCCAAGCACGCACGACGCGCCGGTGCAGTGGGGGAGGTAGCGATGGGCGGCCCGTGCCTCCACTTCCGTCATGCAGGGGGTCCCAGAACCGCATCCGTAATTCGGATCGTCCAGGCCGATGCAGAGGTCGCGGTAGGGCGTCGTGCCCGCTGGGCATGAGTTCGTGCACAAATCGGTTGCGTTGCCGCCCGCTCCGGCAGCGCCCGCCGTGCCAGCGGTGCCAGCGGTGCCAGCGGTGCCACCCGTGCCATGGGCGCCACCCGTGCCAGCGGCGCCACCCGTGCCGCAGTGGTGGAGTTCCCTGCGGAACCCGCCGAGCCCCCAGCGCCGGAAGTGCCCGCAGCCCCACCGACGCCAGAGCTCCCTGCTGTGGGGGCACCGCTGCTCCCGGCCGTGCCGCCGGACCCTCCAACGCCTCCCCGCCGCGCCCGCTGCACTCGTGCCGCCAGAGCCCGCTCCGCCTGAGCCTCCAGGGCTGGTTCCGGCCGTTCCCCCCCTCGCAGTCCCTCCGACACGTCCGTTTCCGCCGGCCGTGCCGCCAGTGCTCGAACCAGCGCTTCCGCCTCCGTTCGAGTCAACCGAACACGCTGAAAGGCTCAGGAACAGTGTGCAACCCAAGATGGAGACGTGCGGGCGGGTGGGGCGACTCATGGTCGCGTGCTGTGGGTGAGACGAGCTGGATGCTCAAAGCCTAGCACCCAAGGGGGAGATCCTTGGGCCGGAACATGAGAATGCGAATGCGCTGCCCCGCGGTCCTCTTGCCCTTGAATTGCCAGGAAGCTGGCCGGTTTGGCGGAGTTGCGCGTTGCGGCATCACCCTGAGGGGTTATGAGGCGTCTTGGCTAGCAACGCCTTCGCGTCGATGCCGCTCGACTCGAGGAAGTCGTTTGCCAGCTGGCTCTTGCCGTCGACGAGGGCCTTCGGCGTGCCCTCTCCCACGATCTCGCCCTTGTTGAGCAGGAACACGTAGTCGCTGATCTTCAGCGCGCTGGCCATGTCGTGGCTGATGACGACGCTGGTGACACCGAAGCGATCCCGCGTCTCATGGATCAGATCATCGACCATCCGACTGGTGAGCGGATCGAGGCCGCTGGTCGGTTCGTCGTAGACCAGAAACTCGGGCTCGAGCATCAGCGCGCGGGCAAGCCCCACGCGCTTGCGCATGCCGCCCGAGAGCTGAGACGGGAAGCGATTCTCGATCTTCTCCATCCCCAGGATGGAGAGCTTGTCGATCACGCGCTCGCGGATCTCTTTCTCTTTGAGCTTGGTGTGCTCGCGGAGCGGGAACGCGACGTTGTCCATGACGTTCAGCGAGTCGAGCAGCGCGGCGTATTGAAACACCATGCCGCACTTCTTCCGTACGCGATTCAGGCCACGCTCGTTCAGCGGCGCGATGTCTTCCCCGTCGATGTAGATGTGGCCGCTCGTGGGGCGCTCGAGGCCGATCAGCATGCGCAACAGCGTGGTCTTGCCAGCGCCAGAGCCGCCGATGATGACCACGATCTGCCCGCGGCGGATCGTCATGTTGATGTCCTTGAGCGCGCGAAACTCGCCGAAGGTCTTCTGGAGATCCTCCACGACGACGTGTTCGTCAGGGGCGAACTCTCGCTTGGCCGGCTCACTCATCGTCGGGCATCTATAGCATGCTGCCTCGGGGCGCCCGGCCGCGAGGGCGACCGCCCGGGGGAGGGGCAGCACCGCGCCGAGCCCGCGCTGGGCTTGCATCGGGCCGAACCGGCTTGACACCTTCCTCTGGGTCGAGCAGAGCCTTGCCATGACCGAAGACCACCTGAGCGCGCTGCTCGGCTTGGCGGAAGCCAAGAAGGACAACAAGGGCTGGCACAACACCGGTGAGGGGCGCCACATCACGTTCTATGTGGGCCACGAAGGGGGCACGCTGACGATCGGTCGCGTCGAGGCGGTCAAGCGGGACGGTGACCTAGCCGTGCTGCGGACGGTCAAGGGAGAGACCTTCGTCGTCGCGCTCGTCGACGCGTTCGCAGGGCACGTGGAGGCGGCTCCGAAGCAGGCGCGCAAGGCTGGCTTCGCTTCGGGCTGAGTCATGAGTCAGGGCGGGTACCTCCTGCTCTTCGCGCTGCTGTCGTCGCTGGCCATTGTGTTGGTCATTCGATCATGGCGACCTGGCGCTCGCGGAGGCGAGCGATTCCGTGCGGCGAAGGTTCTCGGGGCGGTGCTGGGCTGGTTCGTCGGCGGGTGCCTGCGCATACGTCGCGCCCACGTCGAGGACTCGATGGCGCGCTGTGGGGTCGAGCCACGACACGCGCGCGCGATGTACCGGCGCCTGGGGCAAGGCGTGTTCGAGCTGCTCTGGTTGAGCCTGCCTGGCCGTCGGCGGCTCGACGATGTCGCTCAGCTCGACCCGGAGCTGGCTCGCTGGCTCGCAGATCCTCGCGGAGTCGTGGTCGCGACGGCTCATACCGGCAACTGGGACCTCACGGCGTGCGCGGCTGCTCAGCTGCTGGACGCCCGCGGGCGCAAGCTGATGGTGGTCACGAAGCACTTCAGCCATGGCTGGCTCGACCGCTTGTGGCAGGGCGTGCGCCGCAAGTACGGCGTCGAGCTGGTCAGCGCGGGATCGGTCTGGCGCCGGGCGCGTCGGGAATTGCCGCGAGGTAATGCCGTGGCGATGATGCTGGACCAGGCGCCCGAGCGCCGCAAGGGCAGCGCACGCGGGCATTTCTTGGGGCGCACCTGCGCGCTCGACCTCGCCCCTTGCTTGGTGGCGGGCCGGCTGGGAGTGCCGCTGATCGCGGTGTTTGGCTCACGCGGGGCAGACGGACGGCAGTTCTTGCGACTGGCCGGGAGCATCTCACCCCCAGCCCCTGGAGAGCCGCTGAAGGCCTGGGCCGAGGCTAGCGCCCAGACGTTGAATGACTGGCTCTCGCTTCACGTCCACACCGAACCCGCGGACTGGCTGTGGATGCATCGGCGTTGGAAGGACGTGGGACGCGGTGCGGGAGCACAGGTGCAGCCGCTGGTTAGCAGTGGTAATGCCGAGGGCAGCTCAGCGTGAAGACGGACACCGGGAGTCGTGAAGTGACCGCGGAGGGGGCGCAAGGTCCGCGGGAGGTGCTCGAGAGCGATCTCGAGGCGCGCTGCATTTCCGTGGTGGTCGCCGGAGCGCACTACGCGATGCACTTGGACGACGTGCAAGAGGTGCTCGGGTTGCGTCCGCTCACCCGCGTGTTTCACTCGCCTGCGGCGATCGCCGGGGTGACCAGCTTGCGCGGCGATGTGCTCCCGGTGCTCGACCTCGGTGTGTTGCTTGGGGCGGGCAGCTCCGGCCGTGGCAACGACGCGCGGGTGCTGGTCGTGCGAGATGGAACCAAGCGGCGCGCCGGCCTGCTGGTCGATGCGCTCGCGGGCCTGCGAGAGATCCCCGAGGCGGGACTCGAGGCATTGCCCAGCACGCTGAGCCCCGCCGTGCGTGAGCTGAGCGAGGGCGTGATCGCTGATTCTCCTGCGTGCGTGGTGCTGCGCGTCTCCGCCCTGCTGTCGGCGTCTCAGATCGCTCCCGCCGTTGCGGTCGCCGGGGCCGACTAGGCCATGAGCGGGTTCCCGAGGACTCCGCTCCCGCCCGACCTGACACCGGGCACCCTCGAGCGGATCTTGGCGCGCCTCGAGCGTCAGCACGGCATTGGTTTACGCGGGGAAACGACACTGCCTGGCTGGCAACGCGCGCGGATCTTCCGCTGCCTCGGCCGACCGGAGCTGGCGGCGGCGCGGGACAGTGGCGGCTACGACGCGGCCGCCGAGGCGCTGCTGGGGAACGCAGAGCTGCTCGGGAAGCTGGCAGACGAGCTGAGGGTGGGGGAGACGCGCTTCTTCCGTGACCCACTGCAGTGGCGCGGCCTCGAGGCGTGGCTCGCGCGCTGGCCCGCGGGGCGTACGCTCCGGGCGCTGTCAGCGGGCTGCTCCACCGGGGAGGAAGCGTGGAGCCTGGCGATCTGCCTGCGTGAGGCGCGCGTCAGCGCAAAGGTCGTGGGGCTCGATCGCAGCACTGCAGCGCTGGAGGTGGCGCGCGCTGCGAGCTACCCCCTGGAGTCGCTGTTGACGCTCCCCGAGTCGGTGCGCGGGCGCTACGTCGCGCCCACGGTAGACGGCGGGCGCATCGACGGAGGCCTCGGCGTGACCTTCGTCCAGCGCGATCTGATGCAGGGTCCACCAGCGGGCAGCTGGGACCTCATCGTGTGCAAGAACGTCTTGATCTATTTCGGCGACGCTGCGGGCGCCGCGGTCACCCGGCAGCTGGTTGGCGCCCTGTCGGACGCTGGGGTGCTGCTGGTCGCCCGCAGTGAAGCGCCGCGCTTGCGCGCGCTGGGCCTGACCGAAGTCGAGCTGGGCCCCGGGGCCAGCGGCTTTCGCTGAGCCGCTCCCCTGGTCAGCGGCTTTCGCTGAGCCGCTCCCCTGGTCAGCGGCTTTCGCTG
>JAUILJ010000734.1 GCA_030433055.1 Polyangia bacterium | reverse complement strand
GTCGGATGTATTCATAGTCGCCGTTGATATACGCGCGGCACAGCAGCAGGAACATGAACTCATCGTGGTAGCGGTTGGGCCACTGGTCTTTGTCGATCAGCTTCGGGGGGCCGTTCTTGATCACCTTGTCCAGGTCGGTGGCCCCGCCATCACCGTTCTCTCCGACCCCATGCCAGAACACCATGAGCGGATGCTTGGCCAGGCTGTCGTAGTTGGGCGGCAGGTATTCCCAGTAGCCGTTGCCCGCGTACTTCGTGCCCTTGGGGCGCTTGACCTGACGGTCCGACGAAGGCCCTGCGTTGCTCGAGCCTGCGCTTCCGCCGGTGCCGCTTCCGCCGGTGCTCCCGCCAGTGCCCGCGCCCGCCATGCCGCCAGTCGAGCCTCCTCCGGTGTTGGCGCCGGCGCTTCCGCCTGCGCTGCTCCCAGCGCTCCCGCCAGCACCAGTCCCGGCGCTCCCGCCGGAACCGCCCTCGGCTCCACCCGTCCCTCCAGTGCTCGATCCCGCTCCGACGCCTCCCACACCGGTTCCGCCGCTCCCAACTTGGCTTCCAGCGCTCCCTCCGCTGGCTGCCCCTGAGCTTCCCCCGGGGCCTCCGCTGCCGCCAGCGCCACCCCCGCCGCCGTCATCACCACAGGCCGTGAGGACCAACAAGCCGCCGAGCATGAGCGAGCCTACGAGGCTCTTTCGTCGAGATATTTCCATACCAAAACTCCCTGGCTCCGATGCTAGACCCTCGCACGCGGCAGCGGGGAGGTGTTAATCGCGCGGCGTCCGATAGCGTCGCACATGGACGCTGCCAGATTTGGACATCGGCTATACTCCCCAAGTGGTGTGGCGTTTCGGAGCCTTCGCGGTGCTGCTTGGAGGGTTTGGGTGCTCCTCACCCCCGAACACCCCGTCCGATCCGGCTCAGGATACGGAGCCTGCCTGTGCTCGAGGACGCGCTGCTCCTTGCGCCTCATACCGTTCCCGTGCGGATTCAAGTGTGACTGAGCCAGCGAGGTCGCCCGGGGCTGAACCCAGTACGGAGCCGAGCGTCGCGCTCCCGAGCGCGCCCCAAGCCCCGGCCAAAGTGACCGACTCGGATCCAGAAGGCTCCAGCGCCAACCCGGCGCTTCATGGTGGCGCGGCGATCCCCACGGTGAAGCTGGGCACCGATCGCTTCGCGGTGTACCGACGGGTGATGCAGCGAGCGCGCGGGCGCTTCAGGGCGTGCTTCGAGGGCGCGCTCGGACGCCATGAGGACATCCCAGTCAGCGCGCTGGAGTTCGTGATCGCTGCCGATGGCCACGTCGAAAAGACCAGCTTCGACTCGGGTCAGAGCCCGTTCGAGCGCTGCATGGCGACGACGTTGAAGAGCTTGCGCTTTCCTGAGCAGTCCGGCCGAGTCACCATTCGCTATCCCTTGAACGAACTCCCTCACTGACACCGTCGCAGGCTCGAGACCGTGCGGTCGTGTTCAAGGATGTCGACGGGCCGTGCGAGATGGTGTAGCTGGCTCGGACATGAAGCTTCGTGCTCTGAGTTCCGTGGCCGCTTCTCTCGTCTTCTTGCTGCTCGCGACACCGGGTTGCAGCAGTGACTCCAGCTCTGGAGGCGGTGGCGTCCTTTCGGTGTCCGAGGAGCAATACGCGGGGCTGTTCGCTCAGGGCGTGTGCAGCGGCTTCTATCAGTGCGACTGTCCGCCCAGCGACGTCTACCCCTTCGCCGATCAGGCTGAGTGCGAGGCGATGTTCACCGAATCGACGGGGAACGCACAGGAGAGATATCGCGCCGATGGCCTGACCTTCGACTCCGAGTGTGCGACTCGACGGGTGAACAGCTTCCGCGGCAACGTGTGCGTCGACGAGGTGTGGGATCACACGGCGTGTGGCTCATGCGCCGTCTACCACGGCAGCGCGGCCCAGGGCGCTCCGTGCACCCTGGATGAATGCGGCCGCGGCCTCGCGTGCATTGGCGGGGAGTGCGTCGATCCGTGCGATCGCGTGGCAGAAGGAGGGGCCTGTGCCAGCACCGTCAACAAGTGCCAGTCGGGGTTCACTTGCGAGGGAGATTTCGACGGGGAAGGGACGTGCGCGCTGGCGCTGGGCGAAGGCGAGGCGTGCAGCGATGGCGCCGGCTGTGGTGAGGATCTGCGCTGCTACGACGGCGCCTGCGCCAAGGTCGCACTGCCCGGAGAGGGCTGCATGGACCGACCCTGCGCGTATACCGAGTGTGTCGGAGGCAAGTGCGCGACGGCTCCGCTGGGCCTGCCCAACGTGTGCGATTTGTACTGATTCCGTCGCGGCTCGGCGGCGGGGCCGGGGTTCGGTCAGGTCTTTTCTTGCAGCTTCGGTTTGCTGACCGGAGGCTTTGAGAGTACTACTCCGCTCCCCCGAAGGGACGCGGCGCTCTCAGGCGTGCCACGCGTCCCAGCTGGCCTGAGCGCTCAGAGCGCACAGAGATACGCTGCTCCTTGGTCATTTCCTGTTCTCCGCGTCCGGCGGGGCAGGGATCGCGGCGAACCTCCGCAGGCCCATGTGAAGCGCTCACAGCGCAGGAACGGCGTAAATCTCCATGTCTCAATCTCTCCCCGAAACCGGCTTCGATGAGGCCGAGGGCTTCGAAGACGAAGCTCCTGTGTCTTCTCCCTTGAGCGGTGTCCCGGTGCGGGACCCCTTCGACGGCGTCCCGGAGCCGCTTCGCGCGGCCTTCGCCCAGCGTGGCTTCACCTCGCTCACGGAGGTGCAGCGCGCAGTGCTCGACGGCGACTCGCCCGGCCGCAACCTTCGCATCTCCTCTCAAACGGGCTCCGGAAAGACCGTAGCCCTCGGAATGGTGCTGGCCAAAGAGCTCCTCGAGCCAGCGCCAGGGCGAAGCGGCCCCGAGGCGCTCGTCATCACACCGACCCGCGAGCTGGCCAACCAGGTCGCCGAGGAGCTGGCGTGGCTCTTCTCTTCCGTGCGTGGGGTCGACGTCCTGTGCGTCACTGGCGGCACCGAAGTGTGGAAAGACCGCAAGCCGCTGTCTCGCAAGCCGCGCATTCTGGTCGGCACCCCCGGGCGCCTCAACGATCACCTCACGACCGGAGCGCTGACCGCGGATAGCGTACGCCACGTGGTGCTCGACGAGGCCGACCAGATGCTGGACATGGGCTTCAAGGACGAGCTGGACGCCATCGTCAACGCCCTGCCCCAGGAGCGCCGCAGTCACCTGGTTTCCGCGACGT
Source organism: Polyangia bacterium (assembly GCA_030433055.1). Classification (GTDB taxonomy): domain Bacteria; phylum Myxococcota_A; class Polyangia; order Polyangiales; family Polyangiaceae; genus JAHBVY01. Next base: position 1,358 of record JAUILJ010000734.1, on the reverse strand, counting down.
TTCCGCCCGCCGTGCGCGCGCTGGCCGACCGTTTCCAGAAGGATCCGCTCCATGTCGCCGGTACCGAGCTCGGCCAGGCGAACCAGGACATCGAGCACATCGCTCACCTCGTGCGCCGCGGCGAGAGCTACAACTGCCTCGTCAACCTGCTCCTGATGAGCCAGGGCGAGCGCACGCTGATCTTCGTCGAGCGCCGCGTCGACGCCCAGGAGCTGGCAGAGATGCTGGCTGGAGACGGCTTTGCGGCTCTGCACCTGAGCGGCGATCTGGCTCAAGCCCAGCGCACGCGCACGCTGAATGCGTTCAAGGCGGGCGTCATCAGCACGCTGATCTGCACCGACGTCGCCGCCCGCGGGATCGACGTGCCGGACATCGCTCAGGTGATCCACATGGGGCTCTCCAACGACCCCGACATCTACACTCACCGCAGCGGTCGCACCGGCCGTGCGGGTCGGAAGGGCCAGAGCGTGCTCATCGTCCCCGTGACCGCGGAGCGTCGGATCCGACGCCTGCTGCAGACCGCGGGGATCGACTGCAACTGGCGCCCAGGCCCCTCTGCAGAGAAGGTGCACAAAGCGGTCACCAAGCAAACTCGCACCAAGATGTTCGAGCTCTTGCAGGCCGATCCCGGGCAAGGGGAGAGGTACAACGAGGCCGAGCTGGAGTACGCCCGCGGGCTGCTCTCGGATCGAGATCCGGCGGAACTCGTGGCCACCTTGATCAAGCTCGCCGAGCCCCCGCTGCCCCGTGAGCCGTTTCCCCTGGCCAAGGCCGAGGCCAGAGCAGGTGGATTCATCGAGCGCGATCGGGCGCCGCGCGCTCAGAGCTACGTGCCGTTCTTCATCAACTGGGGCGAGCGCGCCGGGGCCAACCCGGCTCGGCTGATCGCTCACGTCTGCCGTCGTGGCGGCATTCGTGGCCAGTCCATCGGTGCAGTCCGCGTCGACGCTCGGATGACGGTCTTCGAGGTGGCCAGCGATGTTGCAGCAGCCTTCGAGGTTGCCGCGAGGAAGCCCGATCCGCGTGAGCCCGGGCTCCGGATCGAGCGCTTCAAGGGTGCCGTGCCAGCTGCGCCCGAGCGGCGCAACGGGCCGCCCGCGTTCGGTGGCCGTCGCGGACCGCCTCCTCGGAGCGCAGGGGACGGCAAGCCGTTCAAGGCGCGCAAGCGTACCGGCGTTCGGCACCACTGAGCGAAGGCATCACCGAAGAAATGGCGCGGAGAGCATGGCTCGCTGCGCCATTCTCTGCTTTGTGGGTCCGGACGCGTTTCCGTGCAGCGTCTGATATGACGACTGCGTAACGAGCGCGTAGCGTTTTGGGGGGAGCAGCCCCAAAGCCCTGCAGGTGTGCTCATGTTC
>JAUILJ010000733.1 GCA_030433055.1 Polyangia bacterium | reverse complement strand
CCGCGCGGCGGTGCTGCATCCGTGACTCTCGTTCCAACTCCAGTCGACGCCGCGGTCACGTTCTTGACGTGAGAAATACGGGCGCTGTTGGTTCTCGCCCCCACCGCCCCCCGGCAACGTAGAGGCGCCCCCCCAATGAGCGCGATCACTGACGGGACAGTCCGGGGTTTCATCGGCATTTCCACCCAAGAATTCCTCGCGAGGACTATCGGGACCTACGGGCGGCGAGCATACTCCCAGGCCATGTCTCGTATTCTTCTTGGAAGCCTCTTGCTCGCGGTATGCGCGTGTCCTCTCGCCTGCGGCTCTGACGACTCGGGCGCTGGCGGAAACGCTGGAAGCGGTGGTGCAGGTGCCAACGGCGGAAGCGCTGGGGAAACGACCGGGGGCAGCGGGGGCAGCGCCGCGAGCGGCGGCTCGGGCAGCGGAGCGGCTGGGGGCAGCGGAGCGACTGGAGGCAACGGCGCGAGCGGTGGGTCAGCGGGCGCTGGCGCTTCGGGGGGCAGCGGAGGCGGCGGTGGTCTAGCGACCTGTGCTCCACTCGCGATGCCGAGCGGAAATACTGTTCGAGTGACGCCTGCCGAAGCGGACCAGCTCCCGAGCATCGTCGCTAGCGCCGCATCAGGCACGACCATCCTGCTGGCGGACGGGACGTACACCATGAGCACCAGCGGCGAAGCCGCGCGGCGCGTCCAGATGAAGACCCCCAACGTCACGTTGCGCGGTGAGAGTGGCGATGCCACGAAGGTGATCCTCGACGGCGAGTACGACACCGATGAGATGGTGACCGTACACGCCTCCAACGTCACCTTGGCGCACTTCACCATCACCCACGCCGTCAATCACCCGATCCACGTCACTCCGGATGAGTCCGGTGAGATCGTCAGTGGGACGCGCATCTACGGCATGCGCATCATCGACGGCGGTGAGCAGTTCGTGAAGATCAACCAGAACGCCGCGCGCGACGCGTTCTCTGACGATGGGACGGTGGAGTGCTCCTACTTCGAGCTGACGGATGCGGGGCGGCCCCACATCGAGCGCAACCCTGGGGGCTGCTACACGGGCGGCATCGATGGGCACTCGGCGTGGGGTTGGGAAGTTCGTCAGAACACGTTCAAGGGGATCTACTGCGCTGGGGAGGGGCTCGCGGAGCACGCAGTCCACTTCTGGAGCGCCTCTCGGGACACCCTGGTGGAGAACAACACCATCATCGACTGCGCGCGCGGAGTGGGCTTCGGCTTGGTGGAGAACGGCAACGTGCGGGACTACCCCGATGATCCCTACTCCGGCGTCAGCTACGTCGGACACTACGACGGGATCATCCGCAACAACGTGATCTGGGCAAACGTGGCCTACTTCGACACGGGCATCGAGCTCGATCAAGCGCGCGGCGCGAAAGTGTTCCACAACACGATCGCCATCGGTTCTGGCGCGACAGGCTTCTTCAGTGGCATCGACTACCGCTTCGCGAATAGCCTTGTGGAAATCAAAAACAACCTCGCCCAGCGCATCACCGTGCGCAACGGCGCCATGGGAACAGTGGACGGCAACCTGGAGTCCGCTCCGCTCTCGGTTTTCGTCAACGCCAGCGGCGGCGACTTTCACCTGGCGGCAGGGAGTGACGCAGACGCCGCAGTGGATCAAGGAGTGGCTCTCAGCGGAGGCGGTGTAGATCTCGACGGAGAGACTCACGACAAGGGCTCCGCTCCGGACATCGGCGCAGACGAGCGCTAGGCGGATCCGATCCGCGCGGGGTCATTCCAGGCTCAGGCGCTGCGCATGTCCGCGGCGACGAGCCAGTGGTCGCTGGCTTTTCCACCAAGCGCCCGCAGGACGTCGTCGACAATACCTGCCAAGGCGTCGGCAGAGACTCCGCACTCCACTGCCTGATCCAGTCGCGGGTCACGTCCGCTCACGCGACGAAGATCGCGACTCATCGCCTCGTAACCCAGGTCGTGCCAGTCACGCTGCACCTGCGTCAGCACCACCCGATCGTGCTCGATCAGCTCCGGTCGCTTGTTCACCTCCTGCGCCAACTCGACGAAGTTATGGTACTCCGCCAAGACCCTCGCGCCTTCCTTCAAGTCTGCTTCCCCACGGCTTCGGTGAAGGAACAGCTCTCGGAAGCGGCGCCGCAGCTTGAACAACGCGCAGCGGTCGTAAATGCGAAAGTGCTCGAATGCCTCGCGCCCGCACAGCTTCGCCAAACTGTTGGCAGCGCAGCGCAGGTTCTCCCACAGCTCCGGCCCGTGGGAGCGCTCAGCGCCTCGCAGCAGGCTGTAGTAGGCCCGACGCGTCTCCAGGGCGATCGCGACCTCGCGGCAGTGGTAGGTGGAGCTGGGCGCTACCCCGAGCAGATGACAAAACAGCACCTCCGCGTTGTGCATGCTGCGCAGCAGCTCGCGTCTGGTTTTGTCGACTAGTCGCGCCACCTGCCAGCGGTCGTCGAGCGATGTACGCGCGAGTTCTCGCTGCAAGTGACCGAGGGCAAATCGCCCCATGAAGGCCGCATCCTCCACGCGTTGCGCGAACGGCGCCTCCCAGCCTTCGACCTCACCCAGGATGCAGCCAAGCGCCTCGCGAGCGCACGCAACGGCTGCATCCGCCTGCTCGAGCAGGCGCCCCGCTTCGGAGGGCGACTGACCCTCGAGTTGCCGCGGGTCGAGCTCCAGCGCGAGTCGGACGGCGGTGTCGAGAACCGAGCGGCAGCGCGCTCGTACTTGCTCAGGCGTAGGGCATGCGCCGCCACCTGCTTCACGTTCTGCTGGGTTCTCCTGGTTCATTCCGGCTCTGAGGGCGATCGGTTGCCCAACAGTTGAGAACGGCAACCGGCACCCGCACTTGAGCCAGAGCCGAGGACAGAGCTACTTTTCGAGGCGGAGCAACTCATGGGAGTCGCCATCCACCCAGTACAGGAAACCGCCATCGATGGTGAGCTCGGTGATGGACCCGAGGTTTTCAACCAGTGTCTCGACGTCGCCCCCCGCCTTGCTCACGCTCATGATCTCGCCGCCCCAGGTACCCCAATAGAGCCTTTCGTCGTCCGCAGTCAGCACCGCCGCGTACCTGAAGCCCTGCGCCACGACCTCACGCTCGCCGCTGAGCTTGTCGAAGGCGTAGAGGGTGCCGCTCCCCTGGTCGTCCAACGCGAAGACCCGAGAACTGTCCACGACCAGTCCCCAGAGGTTGGGCAGATCTGCGGCGAACTCGACCGGCTCGGAGCTACCGTACGGCAAGCGATAGATCGCGTCATCGAACGCCTGGCCAGGCGATCCCGTGTCGACGACCCACAAGGCTTCCGAGTCGACAGCAAGCTGAGTCGGCTGAATACCGTCCCATGAGAGGTCCACGAACTCGCCAGTTTGAATCGACGAACGAGCCAGGAGACCTGGCCCCGTGAGGTCGTGATTCGCTTGGTAGAGGTCTTGCTCGTGCAGCACCAGGTTCGAGGCCGGTACATCGGACACGGTCGTTGTCTCTCCCCCCGACGTCCCCAGCTTCGCGACTCGCCCGGTCGTATCATCCAGCTCGCGATCGTCGAAGTAGACGAGGCCATCGGCGACGGTCAGGCACCACGAATCACCCCCCGTCTCGGTGAGATTCAGCAACTCCCCGGTCTGCTTGTCCACGCGAATGATGCGGGCGAACGTGGAGTCCGCGTCGCGAAAGCTCACGTAGATCCCTTGGTCGTCGTTGACCAGGTCGCTCGGGTCGGCCGGTAGCAGGGCGACCACTTCAGGCAAAGTAGCGGACGGCGTCATCGAGTCAGCGCTGGAGCCGTCCCCGCAACCCACCACGCTGAGGACCACGGGTGCGCACATCAGGCAGGCGTAAGCGGGCAAGTCTCGGGCTCGGGCGCTCATAGCGCGATGTACGCGAACGCCGGCCCGACCTCCCCCATGCGTTCCGGCTCCCGATCAGCGGGCAAAAAGCGCCCAGGCTCGAAAACCCCCATGGAAACGCCGAAATGGAAAAGGCGGAGGCCTGCGCCTCGTGCGTTCCCAAACTTGCGTGCTGGCCTCCTAGCTTTGAGACGACGCTCAGCGCTTGGCAGTGCGCTCGGTCCCACCCACGGCATCGCTTACATCGAGCAGCATGCCGAAGGTGATTCCACCAACGACTTGATCGACGCCTGGCATCACGAAGAAGTGCACGCCCAGATCGAAGGCGCGATCTTCGCCCAGCACGACTCCCACGCCCACGGGGATGTGGAAGGCGGCGGGCGCGTCGGTGTGTTGATCGGGTGTCCAGGTGCGAAGAGCGCCGAGAGACACGCCCGCCCCCAGCTCGAAGTACGGAGCGACCCAGGGGGTAGGCACCGCCAGACGAACCACGCTGCCGACCAGTGCCGCGCGCGCTCCCACTTGACACTCGACCTCTGGCTCGGCGCACTCCGGGGCGTCCGCCGTTTCGTCCCAGGTGCCGATGCCTCCCACGTAGGGACGGATCCCGACCACCTGGTTCAGCGTGAGCACATACTCGAGCTTGACCAACACGCCGTTGCCTCGTGCTCGGTTACCATCGGTGGAGGATGCCAAGCCGATGCCACCGCTCGCGCCAACGAAGTGCCCCTCCCG
>JAUILJ010000732.1 GCA_030433055.1 Polyangia bacterium | reverse complement strand
TGAACTCCACCGCGCGGCGATCGAAGACGAAGCCAATGCGCTCGCGGTTGCCGCCTGCGTCGGTCAAATAGTCCGAGAAAACGACGCCCCAGTAGGGCCCGAGGTAGCCGAGCACCTCGCGTAGCTGACTCAAGTCGTCCCGCAGCTCGACAACGGCGATCAGGTCGAAGACGCCCAAGATCTCCGCAATGTAGTGCAGCGACGCAGCGCGCCGAGGGCGGCGCCAAAACTCGCGGATGTTCCACGTGGCAACGTTCAGGGACTCATCGAGGCGCGAAGGTGGGACATTGCACGCTTCCACACGGCGCTTCAGTTCGCGGAGGCCCTTAGCGACGGTCTTGGTGAGCTTGCCGTGGTGCATGACCCGGCGTATCGGGCGGAGGGAGGGGGAGTTGTGTCTCCGATTCGGAGAGCTGCTTCTCGTCGGTGCGAAGGAGACTGATCCTCGGAGCGACGGTGCTTCGCACCTTTACCGGGAGCCTACGAGTCTCCCGTGCGATTAACCACGGATGTCCCGCTACCGTGATTCTGAGGCTTGACGCGGTCTCCGAAGTCTTTCACGATCGTTCATCTATGAGCGCGAGCCGGACTGCGACTCAGACAGACGACTGTCAACGATCTTTTGCAGCACCTCGGACGGCCGAACACACCTCGATCGAGCCCGCTGAAGTGTCCAGTTAGGGGAGGCATGAGTGACAACAACGGATGACGTATACGGTCTGAATCGTGGTCTACCGCTCAACTATGTGAGCAGGGATACGGTTGATGATACGCTCATCGACAACCTTACACGGCACAAACACATAGTGATTTATGGGAGTTCAAAGCAGGGAAAAACAAGCCTGAGAAAGCACTGCCTTGAGCCCTCTGACTATATTGTGATTCAGTGTTCGAATAGATGGTCGATTGGCGATCTCCACTCGGCGATCCTTAAGAAGTCTGGGTTCAGGATTGCTAACAGCTCGTCCACCGGAGGAGGGAAGGGGAAGCTCAGGTTCTCAGTGGCCTTTGCGGAAGTCGAGGGTGAGGTTGGCCGGGAATCCACTACGCACGAGACCGAACTCGAACTCGACGTGTCGGACGTAAATGACGTAATCGATGCGCTCGAGAGATCTGGGTTTAAGCGCTTCGTGATTCTGGAAGACTTTCACTATCTTTCCGTCGAGACTCAGAAAGACTTTGCAGTATCGCTGAAGGCATTCCATGAGTCATCCTGCTTGTGCTTCATTGTCATCGGTGTATGGCTCGAAGAGAATCGGCTGGTGGTTTACAACGGCGACCTAACCGGGCGTGTCGTGTCGGTGGACGCTGACGCGTGGTCACACCCGGAGCTGGAAGAAGTGATTGATAAGGGCGCTGAGCTGCTCAATATTGCTTTTTCTAGCGCGTTCAAGAATGAACTCATCAGTTTATCGCAAAAGAGCGTCTATATCGTGCAGGAGGTCTGTCGCGAGGTTTGTCGTGACGAACACGTATTCGGGCCACAGCCGAGTATACGGCAGGTGGGGCAGGGGGTAGACCTGGTCGCCAAGGTGAAGGGTATCGTGAATCTTCAAGGGGCACGGTACAGGTCGTTCTTGTCGCAATTCGCAGACGGCTTCCAGGAGACCAACCTCGAAATGTATAGATGGCTGCTCTACCCGGTGTTGAACGCAAGTATCAAGGAACTAGAGGTTGGCCTGACGTACAGCACGATGCGTGGTGTTCTACAGACGGATCATCCTTTGGGTGAGGGATTGAACCTGGGAAACCTCACTCAGGCGCTACAGTCGGTTGCGAATCTCCAAGTGCGGAAGGAGATCAAGCCCATCATCCTTGACTATGATCAGACGAATCGCAGGCTACGGGTGGTGGACCGGGGCTTCCTGATCTGGCTTGACAATCAAGACCGCGCAGAACTCCGCTCGTCGCTCTCTCTCCCAAGAGAGGGAGGGTCGATCAGTTGACTACGAATGTTGTTGTGCGGGTGACACGCTCTTAGGGATCGACGAGGCGGTCGGAGGAGCGAACAGGACACTTTCAACGATTGCACGATGAATCCAACGATGCGCAATGGCGATGCGCGTCCGAATCCTTGGCCTACGCAAAGTTGTTTTCGTCGCTGACGTGGTTCAGTCTTCGAGAGTGATCCACACCCTTTGTATGGTCGCCCAAGTCGCTTCTTCTTGAAGCTCGTGACCGCGCCCCGTCACCCCGAATCGCCTTCGAGGAGGCTCCAAGCTCGAACGTGCATTGGGGGAGCAGGGTAACCCATCCAGCACGGCGGATCTGGTCTCGGCCGAATCTGCTTGGTTTCGCGGGGATCGTGTGGGTGCGTGACGCTCCGGCCCAGTGGTGCTTGCCCCCCGGCATGAGCATCGTGATGGACTTGGGGCAGCGCCTCCAGACGGCGCCAAGCGGATCTCCAAAGCACTTCGCAAGCGTGCTTCGTTCGCACGTGAGGTCGTGGAGGCCGCTACATCCGCGCGGATCGGAGAGCGTTGGTTGAGTTCCGGCCATCGTTTCCTCCGGCCGTTTCCCTGACACGGCGGAAAGCGGCTGACACCTCGCCGTTGCTGGATGGCTTACGGAGCAGGCGCTGGTGAACGCCGGACCTGTCCAGCCTACGCGCCCGCTTCTTGCCAGCGCGCTGCGCGATAGCCTTTGCCAGTGCCTGGGTGGGCTTCGTGGTCACCCACCAGCGATCGGTACTTCTTGGGGACAGCTCGTGTCGGCTCAGGCGGAGGTACGTCGGCCCGCACTGGTGGGAGCAGTTTGATCGCGCCCCTCGGGCGTTGCCCGAAGAACTGGCGACGCACTTCTCGACCAAGCACCTCTGCCAGGAGGGACGGCACGGCGTTCCCTACCTGCTTTTGAATGGCTGGGCGCTTTCCCGTAATGACCACGTCGTCTGGGAATGTCTGGAGGCGACACAGCTCGCGCATGCTGAGTCTCCGGCTTGCCCAGTGGAACGGTCCGGTTGCAGGCCCTGGTTGCGCCTGAAGCGTCCATGACGGCTGGTCCTTCGCGAGCTTCAGCAGGAAGCACCAGAAACGGCGCCGCCACCCAAAGAGCGGCAGCCCCTTTCCGCGATCAGTGTGCCAGAGGTAGTTCTCGCCCTCTGGGATCGATGGCAGCAACTCTGCCCACTTTCCCCGCGGAGCTAAGTCCTCGTCCTCCGGCTCGGCTAGGTCGCCAATCGCGTCCCAGCACGTGCGGTACCGCTCAAGGCCTAGCAGTGTTAGCTGGGCGTCGTCAGGCGGTCCATGAGTTGGTGTGGGAAAGGTGAAGCTCTGGCCATCGCGTGAACCCACCATGATGAAACGCTCGCGAAGCTGGGGGACACCGTGCTCCACGGCGCGAACCACCCGAAAGGTTGCCTGGTAGTTGCTTCCCGTACGTCGGTTGATCCCTTCAAGCGCACGGAGGAGGGCGTGGAGGCCTTCCTGTTTGTTGGCGAAGGCGAGCCCCTCGACGTTCTCCAACAAGAAGGCTTGAGGAAGGGCCTCCTCCAGCACGCGCATGTAGGCAGCAAGTGTATCGGCGCGTGGGTCCTCAAGCCGTCGCGAGTCGCCGCTTGCCCAGTACCCAGATTTCGAGAACGGTTGGCAAGGCGGGCCGCCGATCAGCATCGATGCTTCCTCTGGCTTCAGCCCCCCCAGATGGAGGAGTTCCCACGTGGGAACATCGTGAATGCTTCGCTCGATGACTGCCCAGCGCCGGTTCGCGCGAAGGGTCTCGCAGCAATCGTGGTCCATCTCGACTGCTACCGCGGTTCGAAACCCAGCGGCCTCGAAGCCGTAGTCGAGACCCCCGGCGCCCGAGAACAGGCTGATGACGGTTGGCTTGGCTGGCATGGCTGAACGAGCGTACAGATGAAGGTGGGGCGTGGCTAGGCTGCAGCCGCCGCCGCGAGTACCGCCCTGGCATTGTTTGTCCAAGCGTCGTCAACGTGCACCAGGTTGGAGAGCTTTCCGGGACATTTCTTGTGCGGTGCCAACGCGGTGGGCTGGATGAATCGGAACTCCCATTTCAGTGTGACTGCATGGAGGCAAGCAGCAACCACGTTGAAGTCGCTTGGCGCGTAGTAGCGCGAGCACGGATTGCTCTTGGCGGCCCGTGTACGTTGGAAGTCGATCCGCGGAGTGCCATCCGCCAGCGTTTGTCGAAGGACGTTCTTGCATTCGATCTCCAGCGGCACGCCTCCAAAGCGAAGCGCCACGTCCGCACCACCCTCGCGGTTGATTCGCTCGCAGTCCTTCACTCCAGGGAGCTTTCGCAACCAGCGGTATAGGTGCTCCTCGGCGACCCAACCTCGAACCGCCATCTTCAGGCGGGGAGCGTTCGCAATCACGTTCAACACTTCATCGGCCGACAACTCGAACTCCTTCGTCAGCTCGTGGAGGCGGGTTGGGCCGGGCATGCCCACCACTCGGGAGGAGCCCTTCGTAGTGCGAATCCGAGTTTCCGCGAGGAGTTGTCGATGGCCTTGGTCTTCCCCGAGCGCTTCTCGCTCGAACCAAACGTACCGAAGGAACGCGTCCGGCGTCCCGCCAACCAGCACTTCACGGGGATCGTCGCGCCGGGTGTCGCGTTCCCACG
>JAUILJ010000731.1 GCA_030433055.1 Polyangia bacterium | reverse complement strand
GCGTGTGCTCGAGCAGCTCGATCTCCACCAGGCTGTTGTTCTTGGCCACTCCGACGCGCTCGGCGAAGGCGCGGATGGCCTCCGGCGTGTAGCCGCGGCGCCGCAGCCCAGCGACAGTCGGCATGCGCGGATCGTCCCAGCCTGCGACGTGCTTCTCGTTCACCAGGCGCAGGAACTTGCGCTTGCTCATCACCATGTAAGTGACGTTCAGACGCGCAACCTCATACTGCTCTGGGTTCGCGCCCGCACCCTCCGGGAGCGCGTCCACGCTCTGCAGGAACCAGTCGTAGAGCGGCCGGTTGTTCTCGAACTCCAGGGTGCAGATCGAGTGGGTGACCCCCTCGATGGCGTCCGAGATGCCATGGGTGAAGTCGTAGAGTGGGTAGATGCACCACTTGTCACCAGTGCGGTAGTGGTGTGCGTGGCGGATGCGATAGATCGGCGGATCCCGGAGCTTCATGTTCGGGTGCGCCATGTCGATCTTCACGCGCAGCGTGTACTCCCCATCCTTGAACTCTCCGGCGCGCATGCGTCGGAACAGATCGAGGTTCACTTCGACGCTCGCGTCGCGGTCAGGGCTCGGCCGCCCCGGCTCGGTGATGGTGCCGCGGTACTCCCGCACCTGGTCCCCGTTCAGACTGCAGACATAGGCCTTTCCCGCGCGGATCAAGTCCTCGGCGAACCCGTACAGCTTCTCGAAGTAGTCCGAGGCGAAATAGAGGTGCTCCCCCCAATCGAAGCCAAGCCAGCGGATGTCTGCCTGGATCGACTCGACGAACTCCGGATCTTCCGTGGTCGGGTTGGTGTCGTCGAAGCGCAGGTGACAGCGCCCGCCGTACCGCTTGGCCAACCCGAAGTTCAGGCAGATGCTCTTGGCATGCCCGATGTGCAGGTAGCCGTTGGGCTCAGGCGGGAAGCGCGTGACCACCCGGCCGTTGTACTTGCCGGTCCGGAGGTCTCGCTCGACCTGCTCGCGAATGAAGTCCTTGCTCTCGACTTGGGTCAGGGTATGGGAGTCGTCACTCATGGCCGAGCCGGCGTTATAGCTCGCCTCGACATAAAGAAAACCGCCCGCCTTCGCTCAGTGGCGCAGATCGAACTCCCGGACGTGCTGACGGTACTCAGGGTCGAAACCCTGACGACGCACTTCCTGGATTAACTCGCGAAAATCCCCACGCTTCTTGTCAGAGGTAGTCGGGGTCTTCGGGGTTGGGATGTCCATCACCAGCTTCGACCCGATGGCCTCCTCCCCGTCATCCAGTGAATAGAAGCTGGAGAGCACGAGCAGGCGCGTCCCCACGAAGACGGCCTCCTCGAGGTCGTGGGTAACGAAGAAGATGGTGGCCTTCTGCTCCTCGAACGTCTCGATGATGGTGAGCTGCAGGTCTTCCCGGGTGCCTGGATCGAGCGCGCCGAACGGCTCATCCATCAACAGGATGGTGGGCTTCATGATCATCGCCTGAGCGATCGCCACGCGTTGCTGCATCCCGCCGGATAGCTGGTGAGGGTACTTGCTCGCGTGTTGGTCGAGCTTCACCGTCTTCAGGTACTCCATCGCCTGCTCTTGGTGCTGCTTGTGGCGCTGCTTGTACCAGGGCCAGGTGAGCCACTTCTGCAGCAGCCAGCTGCCGTCCAGCTCGAGCCCGAACATCACGTTTTCAAGCACCGTGAGGTGGGGGAACAGCGAGTACCTCTGAAACACGATGCCGCGGTTGCGGTCAGGGTGCACCACTTCTTGCCCCGCGGCATGCACGGTGCCTTTCCACGGGGATTCACTGCCGAGGATCAGCCGCAGCAGGGTCGATTTGCCGCAACCGCTCGGGCCGACCACCGTCAAGAACTGGGGCTCGGGCACCTTCAGCGAGATGTCGTTCAACACCACCTGGTGCCCGCCCTTGCTTGGGTAGCGCTGCCATACCCGAGACACGTCCAAGTTGAGTTCCGGCGCACCCGACGTCTGGTCAGGCGCCTCGTCGCGCTCAGGCTCTCGCTCAGCCATCAGTGCCCTCCTCGATCGTGTGCCCAGGGGAAGCCCCAGCGCGAAATGGCCGCGATGATGTAGTCCATGACCACACCGAGCAGCGCGATCCAGAGCACGTAAGGGAGGATCACGTTCATCGCGAGCTGGCGCTGTACGACGTAGATGCGATACCCCAGGCCGCTGTCCGCGCTGATCGCCTCGGAGGCGATCAGGAAGATCCAGGCTGGGCCGATGGTCAGCCGAACCGAGTCGAGGATGCGCGGGAAGATCTGGGGGAAGATCACCTTGAAGGCCACCTCGGAGGTGCTGGCCCCCAGCGTGTACGCCTTCACCACGGCGCTCTGAGGAACAGCTCTACCCGCAAGCGCGATGTCGTTGGTCAGCGTGGGGGCGATCCCCAGGGCAATGAGCACGATCTTCGAGCTCTCGTCGACTCCAAGGAAGATGAAGATGATGGGCAACAGCGCCAGCGGAGGGACCTTCGCCAGCGCCGTCATCAGCGGGGCGAAGATCGCTCGCACATGGGAGAAGATGCCCATCAGGAGCCCCAGCGTGATCGCGATCGCGAGCCCCGCTCCCATGCCCTTGAAGAGCCTGAGCAGCGACGCCTTGGTGTCCACCCACAGCCACACCTCATCGGTACGCTTGTTTGGGGTGGTGATCTCCTTGAGGCCTTCAACGAGCTGATCCAAGCCAGGCATCAAGCGATCCATGGGGTTTTCCACATGGCGTTGATGGCTGAAATGGGCGTACAGCAAGCAGAGGATCAAAATCGGGATCAACCCGAGGATCACCTGTCGAGCGCGGGGGAGCGGTGAGCCGATGATCTGCACCGCACGCTTGCGTGTAGGAGGCGCGGCTGGATCCTCGGCCTTCCCGGAAGGGGCCTCGTTTGCCATGAAACTCAGATCTTGATGTAGCTCTTGTCGAACTTGAGCTGGCTCTTGGCGTTGTGCCCCAAGCCAATCTGGAAGCCCTCGTTCTTGATCAGATCATGGTCGAAGGAGAACTTCTTCACCTTCTCCATCGTGCCCTTGATCTTCTCACCCTCGAGGAAATCGGCGGTCTTCTTCTTGTCGGTGAAGAGGTCCGTGTCCTTGAGCATCTTCTCGAAGTCTTCGACGGAGGACCCCGCCCCCTTCGCCATGATGTCGATGGCGTCTTTCCGCGTCGCTTCCGCCGCGAAGTAGCCCATCGCGTCGAACCACGCATCCGTCAGCGCCGGCCCCAGGCCGGGGTTCGCCTTGAGGGCGTCCTCGTTCATGACCAAGAAGTCCATGATCTCGTCGGGGATGTCTTTGCTCGAGAAGATGACCTTACCCTTGCCCTGCTCAACGGCCTGGAAGAGGTGCGGATTCCAGGTGGCCACTGCGTCCACACTTTTATCCGTAAGGAAAGCCTTGCCGGCGTCGTCACCGGGGATGTTCTTGATCTTGACGTCCTTTTCCTTGAGCCCCGCCGACTCCAGGGCGCGATTGAGCAGGTAGTGACTGACGCTGAACTCCTCGAGCAGCACGGTCTTGCCGGCCAGCCCCTTGAGGTCCGTGCCTTCGCGCACGAGCACGCCGTCCCCGCCGTTGCTGCGGTCGTTGATCAGAATGGCAACCGACGGGACACCGTTGGACGCCGGCTGCAGCGACTCCATCGAGGTCATCGCACAGCCGTCCAGCTTCTTCGCAGCGAATGCTTGCACCGAGTCCATGTAGCCTTTGAACTCGACCAGCTTGATCTTGACCTTGTGCTCCTCGGCCCGCTTGGCCAGGAACCCCTTCTCCTGCATCAGCTTGAACGGCATCCAGCCGGTCCACACTGACCAACCGATCTGGAACTCCTTGTCGCTGTTTCCGCTCGCGGTAGCTGGCGCGCCACTCGGGCTCCCGCTGGTGGCGCCCGAAGGCGCCTTCTTGTCGTCGCAAGCGGGGAGCAAGCCAAAGCTGGCGCCTCCGAGCAGCATCAGTCTCAAGAAGTCACGGCGTGCGGTGTGATTCATGCAGTTCCCCTATCATCCGCGCCCGCTCGGGGACGCGCCCAGCTGCGAACCCGGGCTGCCAAACATCAGGCACCCCCGAAACGCGGGGCAAACACTCACCCAAGCGCGCGACGCTGTCAACGCGACGGCGAGGCTCACGCCGGTACGCCGCAGGGCGAAGCGTTCGGAGCCAGAATCACGCAGACAATGCGTTCGAAGGGCCGACTCCAGGGGCACCGTCAGCGCTGGGCAGGGTGTTTATCCAAGGCCCCCGGCCCGTGCCGCCCCCCGGCTGAACCCGCGCTGCCCCAAGGGTGCTTTCGGCGGACTTCGACGGCACACGCGGTCGAAACGACCTCGACTGCCCTCAACCTGCGAATATCAGCGCGGATAAGTCGGCGCGGATAAGTCGGCGCGGACACTCGCAACAGCGTTTCCTCGTAGAATCATAACGAGACCTTACTCGAACAATCACGGAAATGTATCGCGGAAACGATGCGGCTTGTCTGTCGAGAACTCGCAGCCAAGGGCTATCAGATGGTGCGCGTGGAAGGCTACCTGCTGCCTCCGAAGTAGCCGCGCCTCGAGCGCGAAGAGCGGCGCCAGGACGATCCCAGGTGCCGCTCTCGGCTCGGTGT
>JAUILJ010000730.1 GCA_030433055.1 Polyangia bacterium | reverse complement strand
TCCGACGAGGAGCTGGAACAGCTCCGCGGCTCCATCGAAGCAGTGGCTGACATGCACGCCGTCGACGGGCTCGAGCTCGGAACGACCCTGAATCAGCTCAACGACGCGCTGGAGAAGGAGGGCTGGAGCGCCCGCATGCACGACGCCGCGCGGCGCATCCAGACTCCCGACGGTCGTACGTTCGCCTTCCGCCTCGCGGCTGGTGTGGCATTCGTCGACGATCACGTGGCCCATGCTGAGGCCGCGGCCATCGAGTCCCTGGCAGGTGCGCTGGAGCTGGATGCCGACGAGTCCCAGGGCCTGCTGAGAGAGGTCGTCGACACGCTGTTCGGTTGAACCGGCCGATTTCACGCGCGACGCTGGTTGAACCAGCCTCGTCGTCGAACACCATCCTGTCAATTTCCCCAGGGCTTTTGGGGGTGAGGCGCACTCGCTACGCAGCGTGAAACGACCGCGAAACCGCCGTCCAGAGCCTGCTCTGTAGAGCGCCGCTACGCAGCTCCCTCGCAGCTTTCACCCCGAACGTCGCTACCGCACCCAGCGCCTTTCTGATACCCCAGGCGCCATGGGAACCGCATCGAAGACCAAGCCCGTCGCCCCTGGCGTCAATCTACCCGAAGGCACCAGCGGCTCAGCCTTCCTTCACTCTATCCTCACGGAAGCAGTTCGCGCATTCCCTCACGAGCTCTCTGCCGCGCGCTTGAGCCCGGAGCCCGCGCGCTTTCGAGCCCGCTTCGGTGACGAGCTGGCCCACTTCGAGGCCGTGCGCTGCGCGTCCTCCCGACGCAGTCAGATCGCGCGACACATCGTCGAGCGTACTCAAGCGGGCCTGGTGTACCGGCCACGAGGCGAGCAAGCGCCTCGCCCCTTCAGCGCGTACCTGAAAGGCAACGCCCCCGGCTTCGAGCTGAGTCAGCGGCGCGGTGACGGCAGCGCCAAGGGCTGGGCCCCCGAGGTCCCATTTCGAGGTCGCACGTACAAAGCTGCGGAGCTCGGAGAGCTGGCGGGTCTCCTGCTGGAGCGCGGCTGGATGACCCAAGCCGCAGGGGACGCCCTGGCGTGGATTGGAGACTACGCGCTGGCTCGCTCCGGGCGCATCGAGCTTGGCGGGCAGCGCTTCGCGCTGCTCGGCGCCGCAGCGGAGCTGGCGCCGACCCGCTTCCTGCTGGAAGCGGGCGCCAAGGTCTTGTGGTTGGATCTGCAGCCACCAGACCTCGAGCAGCTGCCTCCGGGCGAGCTTTCCTACGTCTCTGACGGCACTGATCTGCTCCTCGATCCCCTGCGCTGCAAGCAGACCCTGCTGGAGTTTGCGGCGGGAGAGCCGCTCCACCTTGGGCTGTACGCCTACGCGGCCGGCGAGAGCCAGGAGTGGCGCCTCGCCTCCACCATGAACGGTATCGCGCGCAGCTTGCCCGAAGGCCTACTGGAGTCCATTTCCCTATGGATCTCTCCAACCACACCAGGCCAGGTGCGCCCCGGGTGTATCGAGCTGAGTGAGCGCCGCCGCGCCCGACCACCGCTGTGGCAGAGCGCCCTGAAGAAGAGCGGCATGCTGAGCGCCGGCCATGAGCGTCACCAGGGCGTGCGGACCGCGAAGGCCGTCGTCTCGATCCAGGGAGTCAGCTATCAGGCAGCCCAGTACGTTGCCAAGCTGCTCGCGGCGGAGGTCTACGCGCTGGAGGGCTCGAGCTTCGAGGGGCACTCCCGCCCATTGACGGTCAGCGCCAACGTGGCCGGCATTACCCGCACGCGCTCGCTCTCACACCCGCTCTTCGAGGCCGCCTTCGAGGGCGCGCCAGCCTTCAATATCGAGATTTTCCGTCCAGAAACAACGCGGGCTCTGTCGACGTTGCTGATGCTCCACGATCTGCTCAATCCGCAGGCCATCGCCAACGCAGCGAGCCTGAACCATGGAGCGAGCGCGACCGACCGCGCGGAGCGCCTTGGGCAGGTGCAGGTGCACGGCGGCGTATACACCAACCCGCACGCGCTCGAACCGAGCATTCGGGTGGCCGCGGTGCTGGGCATGACGAAGCGCCCGACTCTTGCCCGCGGACTGTTCAGCAAGAACTGACCCACGGCAGCGCTCACAGCCCCGGCAATCAACGCTCACTCCCACCTGCGACGGCCAAAGGAAGCGTGGACGCGATGCCCCGCGCGAGTATGCTCCGCGCCATGCAACGCGATCTGCGCTGGCTCGTGGCAGGCCTTGGGCTGAGTGCGTCCGCGGTCGCGCTGGTCGGCTGTGATTCGCCAGAGCAGCACGGTTCCGCCTCCAACCACAGCGCCACCGCGGTACCCATCGGGAGCGACGGCGAGCGCATTCACCCGCCAGAGGGTCAATGGTGCGCGAAGCCGGACATCGCCAAGGGCCTGGTGATCCTCGGCTCGCCGGAGGTCGATGGCTGCCCCAAGTTCCTGGATGGAGCGCGCATCCCCAAGGAAAAAGAGCTGAGCCCCGAGTACGTCGATATGCCGCGCAGCACCTACGGCTTCTATGACGACATCCGCACCAAGATGCGTCGCGGCGCTATCAACCACGCGCCCCTGTGTTGCTACCACTGGAAAGAGAAGACCCCCGGCGGCCGCCCGCTCGTCGCAAGCGAAGGCGTAGCCATCGTTGCGCCGCTGGTCGAACCAGCTGACGCCCCGCTCGAGCGCCGTGACCTGTTGCGGCCTCCTGACGAGCTCGCGGAGGCGGTGTTCGAGTACTGGCGGCGCCAGGCGCAGCTCGAGCACGCGAGCGTCGCGTCGTTCGCCCGGGCACGCGTGGAGCTGCTCGCGCTGGGGGCCCCGCGTGAGCTCGTCTCACGCTACAGCGAGGCTGCGCGCGACGAACTGCGCCACACCGAGCTCGCACTGGGTGTCCTGGCGGCCTGGGGCGAACCGAAGCTCCACTGCGGCCCGCTCGCCATCCCTCGAGGCCCGGAGCACCGGGGGTCGCGTCGTGAAATTCTCTCGGTCCTGGCTCGACGCACGCTGGACGAAGCGTTCGAACCAGAGGCCGCCGCAGCGCTAGCCTTGTTCAACGCGGCGCAGCTCGCTACGTGCCCCAACCTGGCGCGCGTGCTGGCAAGCATCGCGTGGGACGAGCGGCGCCACGCGCTGCTCGCTCTGGACACCATTCGCTGGTGCCGCACGGAAGCAAAACAGGAGAACCTCGGCGCGCCTCCCGCGGCGGCAACCGCAAAGAACCGTTCGCACCCCCTGAGCAGCTGGGGCGTGATCGCAGACGACGCGTGGCGCATTGCCCGACTCCGGTGTCGAGCGCTTTCCGTGGCGCTGCTCGCCTGACCGTAGTTTATCGCCCAGCACCGTCGTCTCGAACCGACACTACAGAGACACCTCCGCCAGTGCTCGAACGGCGGATTCGGCCGTGTTTCGGCTATTTCGAGCGTTGGCGCGGGTTCTGCACTGTGTTCGGCCATGCAGTACGTAGGTCCCGTGAAGTCCCGGTTGGTGTGGTTGGTCCGCGACGATGGTTGCGTCGATCCCGACCTGCGCGAGCTCCTGCAGCGCTCCGCGTGGGAGGTCGCGGAGTACACCACGAGTGAAAACGCACTGCGCGCGGATGCGACTCCGGCCCCCGCCGTCATCCTGCTCAGCCTGGACTCGACGGCGGCCGACCCCGTCCAGTTGCTGGACACGTTCCGCGCAACCTTCCCCATGACCAGCTCATTGGTGCTCGTGGATCGCCGCCTCTGCAACCACCCCGAGCTGTTCCGACGCGACGCCCATAGCTACCTGGTCAAGCCGGTCCTGCCAGACCAACTGCTACACGCGGTGACCCGCGCGGCGGACTGTAGTCTGACTCGCACCCGCTTGGAGACGCTCGAGCAGCAGCTGACCCAGGCGCTGAGGATCGATCCGCTGGTTGGCGATAGCTCGGCCATGCAACGCCTCGGACAGCAGATCCACTGCGCCACCGAGCGCTCCACGCCGGTCACGGTGTTCGGCGAGCCCGGCACCGGCAAGCAGCTCGTTGGTCGAGCGATTCATCAGGGGAGCACCCGGCGCTCGGGACCGTTCGTGGTCTTCAGTTGCTCTGCGACGCCCAGCGCGTTGCACCGCGCGGAGCTGTTCGACTCGAACTCCGCTGGGCGGCCGTCGCGGTTCGCCGCCGCAGCGGGCGGCAGCCTGGTGCTCGAGGATCTCAGTGCGCTGGCGCCAGCCGCCCAGGACGAGCTGATGCAGCGCCTCACGGTGCAGCGGGGCGACTCCACGGAGCCGCGCCTGATCTGTATTGACCGCAAAGGCCCAGCGGCCTTCGACTACTTCCGCAAGGATCTATTCGCCAGTCTAACGACCCTGAGCATCGACGTCCCAGCACTGCGCGATCGGCTGGAAGATATTCCCGCGCTGGTCTGCCACTTCATGGCCGAGTTGAACCAGGAGACCAGACGTCAGTCCCCGCGGGTCAGCCAGGCTGCGCTGGAGGTCCTCTCTCGCTACACCTGGCCCGGCAACGTGCGAGAACTCAGGAGCCTGGTGCAGCGCGCGGTCCTCTCGTCTTGCAACGATCAGATCGAACTCGCAGATCTCCCCAGCACCCTGCAAGTTCTCCTCTCCCCCGAACCTGCCTCCTCTG
>JAUILJ010000729.1 GCA_030433055.1 Polyangia bacterium | reverse complement strand
CGATCGCGCTCTCGGGGATCCTCACACCTGGGCCCTACGCCGCTGTCGAGTGGCAGGGCCCGGCGCGCAACGCAGCGACCGCGCAGCTCGTACGGTACCAGGCCGGGGACGCTCTTCACGACGCGCGCTTCGACGGAGAGGTCCCGTGTGCAGATCTGGGGCTAAACGGAGGGCGCTACGATCTCCCGCGTACCCCCGACGGGGAGCCCAGGTCGCTCGTCGGTGCAGTCCCAGTCAGCGTGTCGCCCGGTGGCCCACCGGTTTTCACGTTACCTCCCGGAACCGAGCCGATATCCTGCACGGAGCTCGAGCGTGAGCGCGGGTTCACGAAGATCGAAGCCGACGATCGGGGGAGCGCGGTGCTCGTCGGCTGGGTGCCGAGCCGCTTCGTTCAGGACACCCCGGGGAGTGGAGGCTTTGGCCTGAGAGGGATCGGCGGTGGAGGCCGCGCCTACGGCCGCGCGCCGATCAACGTCGAGTTCACCCGCTGCTCCCAGGAGCTGCGGCTGTACCTGACAGACGCGAAGGGTGATCCGCATCAGGTCGGCCTGGTCCGCCCGGGCACCGATCTGGAGGTGCTCGAGTCTCCCGCGAGCGACCCGCGGTTTGCCGTGGTGGACCTGTGGCTGACCTGGATCTGGCCGAAGGGCGACGCCGTCGTTCATTTCCTCGCAGAAAAGAGTCAGCTCGAGAGTTGCGCGCCGGTCGGGAAGTAGGGAATCAGCGTTCGAGCTACTCGCTGCTGCCGGGAGTGACGTCTAGGTGAGCAACCTCTCGAGGGGTGCGAGCATCAAGGCTGACGACGCGATATGCACCGCCGCACCCAGGCTCGCCTTCAGCAGCCAGCCTCGTGCTCCCCCCTGCTTGCCTTTGGCCAGCCAGCGCCAGGTGGCCAGTAGCAGAGTGATCGGCAAACCAGCGACGACCCACGCGAGCATCCACAGGTACGTGAACCCGCTCGTCCCGATCGGAGCCGAACCGCCGTACTCGAGGTGTTCCCACAGGCTCAGTGGATCCGTCCGCTGCAGGTTCTCGTCGAGGGACACGAAGCACCCGCCTCGCGAGACGAGTACGTACCCTCCAGAGTCCCTCGCGAGCAGATGGGCCTCACCGAAGCCTCCGCAGCTTCGCTCGGGCGAGTATGCAACCGGATTGGGCGACGTGGCGTCGAACTCGGTGACGCTCACCAGCGGGCGCTCCGGGCCCTTGGGGGACACGGTGACGAGCCACCTCCCGTTCAGCTGCCGGGCGCGCCGCTGCGATGAACGTTGGTACCAGGCAGACACACGGCGCAGCTCGCCGCCTTCGATGAGCAACGGGGCCGGCCTGAAGTCGATGCTCCAGTCGAAAGCCGGAGCCTCGATGGGCCGCAAGCTCCCGTCCGCGTTCAGCGCCCACGGTTCGTCCACCGGCCACGCGGAGCCAGCCACGGATTCGTCCACATGTCGCCGTGGCATGTCGTTGAACCAACCCCTTGGCCAATCGCCTGGTGCTTTGTTTCCCGAAGGATCCACCCAGTAGGCGTGAGGCTCGTCCCTCTCTGACCGCCCGAGCACCAGGTAGCTCCACCCGGAAGATCGGTGTAGAGCGGCGTCCAGGCGGTGACAATCGTCGACGCCCGCGCACACCAGCGGGCCCGCGGGCAGCAGATCGCGCTGCGCAATCCCGTCTTGCTCGAGGCGCAGCACGCGGGGAGGCTTCGTCGGTGCCATCCCCGGCGCTGGGTCGATCACCAGCTCCAGGCGCCCATCCACCCATGCTCCTCCCAGGAGCGAGTGTTTCTCCGCGCCAGGAAGCCTCTGGAGGTGCTTGACCCAGCCACGCGGGCCCACCACCCCGGCCGCAATCCCATCATCAAAGTAGAAATGAACCGCCAGCCCCACCTCGTCCGCTGGTCCTGGGAAGACACCCACCAACGCTTCGATGTGTGGCCCATCCGGAGCCTCGGCGAACGGGCGTGCCTCCCCTCGATCGAAGTCCAGCTCGATCAGCACTCGACGCTCGTCCCAGTCTGGCGTGCGACACCCACCAAAGAACTTGCCGCGCCATTTCAAGATCGACAGCCGGACGCCATCCGGGTCACAGGCATACGTCGGGACCTCGTTGGGTCGCTTCCACAGCAGGACTCGAGGCGCGGTTCGCCAAGCCGGCAGGTTGGTCGCCAAGCTCAGAGTCCGGCCAGAGAGCACCAGGCTCACCAGCAGGCAACACACGAAGACCCACGGCGCGCGACTCATCAGAGCGCGAGCATACTCGCGGCTGCGGGTAGCCCCAAGTGCCGCGCTGGGAGCCGTGTGGATCCAGGAACTGCAGCGGTGGCTCAGCCGCTGCTGGCCGCGTCACCCGCGTCGCCGCCCTGCTCGACGGCTTTCTCCTCCGCCTCGAGCCGCTTCTGGATCTCCCCGACGGTCTGGACGAACTGCTTGACCTGGGCGCCGCACGGCGCTGGGCATGGCTTGCGCTTGCGGTAGCCGCAGCCCTTCTTGGTGCGTGAGCTGAGCATCTGCAGGGTCGCGACGCTGCGCTCGTCGCCGTCTTTCTTGGCGCGGTCGAGCAGCGGGACGCGCGACGCGCACGAGTCAGCGCTCCGCAGGTCGTAGGCCACGAGCATCGCCGGGGACGCGACGGCGCGCACATCTTTATCCTCGAGGATACGTTGAATGCGCGGCCTGAGCTGATTGCTGGTCAGATAGAGATCGTAGAGGATGTCGGGCCCGGCGGTGCCCATGCCCTTGCTCATCAGCTCCAGCGCCGGCTCCGTGGCGCTCTTACCCGTCGCCGCGATCTTGATGACCAGCGTGCGCAGCTGGCGATCCGTCGTGTCCTTTGGCACCAGCTTGAACAGGTGCTTGAGCGTGTTGATCGCGTCGTTGTAGGTCCGTGGGTCCTGGCCGAATGCCATCGCCAGCGGGCGCAGGACGTCCGGATCCTCAGGGTAACGCTGGCGCAAGGGAAGCAACCCCGCCAGGCCCTTCGCCTTCGCGGCCCCCAGCTCTGCCGCAGACGCCGTCTTGGACGTGGGCGCGACCGGGGCCCCGGCGTCGGTCAGCTCCGAGACGCTCGAAGGTGGTTCGGGGACCACGCCGCTCACCGCGGGGCCCGGAACACTCGAAGGCTGCCTCAGCTCCGCCAGCATACGCTCCGACGCGAGCCCTCCGCGTTGAAAACCCAGGCGCAGGACCGCGCCCATGCCCGCCAGCGTCAGCAGCGCCAAGAGCGGCCCCACGAGGAACTTGCGCACCCGCCCCGCCTTCGATCGCAAGAGCAGGCGCCGAATCGACGCCGCTCCAGCCGCCAGCGCTGCGACCACGAAGAAGACCGAGCTCCACCCGGCCCAGCCCGTCGCCACCGCGCGACCCAGCGGCGGCTGCCCGATGGAGATCAGCCCGTCGTGGATACGCACCACGATGGCGGCCAAGCCGTAGGCCGCGCCGCCTGCGACGAGGATCGCGCGGATGGTGCCCACCAGCTCGATCACCCGGGCGCTGTTGTTCCACACGTTCTTGCGCACACGCGCGTACGCCAGGATCGCCGGGGTGGCGGTCGTGCCCAAGATCGCGCCGATCACCAGCCCGAGCTCCACCCCCGTCGCGGAGCGCTTGAACACGAACAGCTCGAGGGCGCTGATCACCGCGGTGACCAGGGTGGCGTTGACGACCACCAGGCCAAACAGCGACAGCAGCGTCAGCTGCACGCGCGCAGACTCAGCCGCGGTGGACTCCTCTGCCAGGGCGAGCTGGGAAATTTGCGGTGCGCGCGCCGGAGCCAGCGCCGTCATCGCGGTGTTGAACGCCGTCTCGTCGAAGCGCTCGAGCGCCATGCTGAACTCTTCGAGGTTCGCGTAGCGTTCGCCCGGATCTCGCGCCATGGCCTTCTGGACCATCACCTCGAGCGTGGCGGGGATGTTCGGGTCGATGGCGCGCGGGCGCAGCGGGTCGCCGTTCATCACCGCGAGCACCGTCATCTGGAACGTCTCGCGCTCATAGGGAGCCCGCCCCGTCAAGGACGCGTACAAGATGGCCCCGACGCCGTAGATATCCGTACGGAAGTCGACGCGCTCACCTCGCGCCTGCTCCGGAGACATGTAACCCGGGGTGCCCATCACGACGCCGGTCCGCGTGAGGTTGCTGTCCTCGGTGTCCCGCAATCTCGCGAGGCCGAAGTCGAGCACCTTGACCTCCGGGCTGACCGGATCGCCCACCAGGAACACGTTGTCCGGCTTCAGATCGCGGTGGATCACGCCGACTTCATGGGCCGCAGCCACCCCGGCGCAGACGCAGCGGACGACGTGGGCCGCCAGCGACACCGGCAGCACCCGCTCACGGTCCAGGCGGTCGCCCAGGCTCTCCCCGGTGAGGAACTCGGTGACCAGATAGGGCCGCCCGTCGGGCGTCTCCCCGATGTCGAAGATGTCGAGCACGTTGGGGTGGCTCACGCTCGCCACGGCCTTCGCTTCTCTACGGAAGCGCCGCGCGACCTCTCCGTGGCTCACCATGTCCGCGCGCAGCACCTTGATCGCGTAGCGCTTGCCCTCGATGCGGGTGTGCTGGCCTTCGTAGACTCGGCTCATACCGCCTTCGCCAAGCAACCC
>JAUILJ010000728.1 GCA_030433055.1 Polyangia bacterium | reverse complement strand
CTCATCGTCCGCCACCAGGACCAACTTGTCTGAGTAATCCGTCATCTGTTCCGCCTTTGCTCCGCGAACCGTTCGTTGGTCGCGTATTCGAGACTACGGGTGATGAACGGTCAACCCCACATCGTCAGGCGTCGACGTCGGTGCCCTCACTGCGCCCCCATCGACCAGCATGACGTCGTGCCCCTCGTGTCGGCCGAGGGGAGAGGACCTGGGCAGGTGGAGTCACGCGAACGCGTGACCCCTCCCGTTGCTCAGCGAACGCTCGACGCCCGCTGACGCCGCCGGCGCAACCAGAAGACGCCGAGGCCCAGGCTGAGCCAACCGGCGGCCTGATTGGGCACGGAACTATTCCGCGCGGTTCGCCAGCTGCAGCCTCCGCCGCCCGGACTCACGGCCACTGGGACCTGGCTTGGATCGCTCGCCGCGTTCTCCTCGATGCTGAGCGTATCGCTGATCGAGTCGTCGTCAGCGGATGCGCCACAGCCTTCATCCGAGGCGATCTGGGCCTTGACCGTGCCCTCCGACTCGTCTTCGAGGGCGCGCAGCACGAGATCGACGCTCGCGCTCTCACCCGGGGCGAGCTCTCCGAGATCGCAGGTGCGCGCCGCGGCGTTGCAGCTGCCGACGGAGGGCGTGGCCTCGAGCAAGCTCAGCCCCGAGACGTCGAGTTTGAGGTTGACCTGGCGTGGGCTCGTGGAGCCACCGGCGGCAACGTGCTCCACGGTCAGCTGACTCGAAACGCTCGAGCCGGCCTTTGCGCTCTCCGGAGTGGTGCTCGTGAGCACCAGGTTGCTCTCGTCGGTGCCGGGAGCCGGGATGTCCAGGACCTGCGCGCGCTCGCCTTCGATGTTGTCGAAGTGAAGAATCAGTGCCCGAGCCTCCTGAGACCGGTCCACGTCCGCTCGGATTTCACCGTCGCCAGTGAACAGAGGGCGCCCATCGAGCCCGTAGGGGCTGGCGTCGATCGCTGGGTGGTTTGCGTCGAAGGTCGCCCAGCCGCTGCTGTCCCCCTGGGTCAGGATGCTGCCGCTCACCGTCGTGACTTGATACTGGAAGCTCGCGTTGTCCTCGGTGAGTCCCAGGTCGCTGAGGAAGACCGGGAAGATCATCACGCCGTTGAGGTACGCGTTGGTGTTGATGACGTCAGCCGGCACGATGTTGAGGAAGCGGCCCTGGCCTTGCTGACCGTTGCGGGACAGCGGGTAGGTGACCAGCACGTCGTTGAACGCCAGCGCGACCAGCTGGTAGTCGTACGCCTTGTCCCCGTTGGTATCGATGCGGACCACGTAGCGGCCCGGGGAGCCCGAGGAGAAGGTCTCGTAGCTGTTGGGCGCCGGGGTGGTCCATGTACCTCGCACCGCGATGGCGATGAACGCGGACGCCTCGTCGAAGGTGCGCGACTTCAGGTCCGTGGCCGCGCCGATGGCGATGATGTCGTCGGCAGCTGGAGTGGTGGGTTCCGGCTCCGAGCTCTCGCCCAGCTGGAACACCCCCGCGACTGGATTGGACGCCGCCGTCGTGCCGCTTGGTACGAGCTTGAGGGTGCCGCCCTCGCCACACGTCGTGAAGTCGAACTTGCGCTCGCCGCCAGGACGCACCGCTGCGTTGAACGGGACGTGTAGGTCGGGCTGCCCGCTGGTCTTCGAAGTCAGGGTCAGTTGACCCGCGGCCTCCACCAGGAAATGGCGACCGTACTCCGCGTCGGATCCCAGGCGCACCGTGATGGGTGTCGTGGGATCGGGCGCGAGCTCGGTCATCTGACTCGGGTCGAAGGTGAGAGCCACCTCGATGTCGACACTCGCTCCGGCGGGTATGCTGACGCTGGGCTGGCTCGCGCTCACCGTGACTCCAGCGACCGGATACTGCAAATCCGTGCTCAGGTCGAAATCGACGGGCGTCGCTCCCTTGTTGCTGATGCGCACCGCGTGCGCGCGGGTGGTGGTGCTCGTGGTGATCAGCGCTCCGAACGTGATGCCGGAGCCTTCCGAGGGCTCCGCCGCGGCGACTACCTGGGTATCGATCGCGACGTCGACTTGGACTCGACCCCCGCCGACATGGCTCACGGGTGCCTCCAGGCCGTTGACGAACGTGGGGACGGCGGTGTTTATCATCGCCGATTTTACTTCCGTAGGGATCCACGTTGGGTGCGCCTGGCGGACCAACGCGGCGGCTCCCGCTGCCATCGGGGAGGCCATCGAAGTGCCGGAGTTGACAACGCCCTTGTAGCCACTCCCGACACCCGCGCTCTTGATGTCACCACCAGGCGCTGCGATCTCGGGCTTGAAGCCGCCGGTCGTGGACTCTGGTCCCCGGGAGCTGAACGGAGAGAGCTGAGACTTACCCTCGACGGAGAGCAGCTCCGCCTGGACGTTGCTAGCGCCCTTGAGCAGCGAGCCGTCGGAGTTTCCGATCATCACCGCCGGGATGCTCACTGTGTTGTCGCCTCCCATGGGAAAAGGCGCCTCGCCGGGATTGTTCTGCACCACGACAGCGGCGACCGCTCCCGCAGCCTGTGCGCGACTGAGCTTCTCCTCGAACGTGCAGCTTCCTCGGTCGATCAGCGCGATATTGCCCGAGACGGCCGCGGCGTTGCTGAAGTCCGAGCAACCGTTCGTGGGCTGACTCCGTACCAGCTTGCCGCTGATCGGCGTATCCGTGGGGATTGGCGCGGAGATGCCTCCGGAGACCGCTGCGTAGCTCCCTGCGACGTTGGCGGGCGACGTCACCGTTAGCTCCGGCAACGCGGACTCGCTCGTGGCAGCCACGCTCAGCGCCTCGTCGATGCCAGCGGGCTGCCCGGCGATGAAGTAGGAGCTGCCGGCGTTGCCAGCGGCGGCGACGAAGACGGTGCCGCCGCGCACCAGGTTCTTGATCAGCGCGGTGTTTGCGCCTCCCAGCCCGAAGTCGCTGCCCAGCGAGGCGTTGAGCACGTCCAGGCGGTCACTCGGGTCGTCGTCCCCGTTGGGGTCAATGGCGTAGTCGTACGCGCTGGCCGTCAGGGTCGTCCCACCATCGCAGCCGAAGATGCGGATTGCGTGCAGCGAGGCCTTGGGCGCCACGCCGGGGTAGACCTCGAACTGGTCGGGGTCGAGGCTCGCGTTGTACGGGCCGGTGTAGGGCGTGCCGTTCTTGAGCACTCCGTTGCCTGCGGCGATACCTGCGACGTGAGTACCATGACCACCCGAGATGCGGCCGCCCACCTGCCGGGCGCAATCCAGCGGATCGGCGTCTGGCGATGGGGCGTTGCTCCCGTCGTACGCATCACCCGCAAAGTCGGTTCCTCCGACAACTCTTGCCGTGGGGAAACTATTGGGCTCGATGACCGCCGAGTCGTTGGCGTTGTAGTCCGCCGCGGTGCCCGCGCCGCCGAAGTCTGCGTGGGTGTAGTCGATGCCAGAGTCCATCACGCCGATGGCGATCCCTTCGCCGTCCAGCGGCGAGACGCGCTCCCAGACTTGAGGCGCGCCGATCGCAGGCACCGCGGAGGCCAGATTGCGGCTGTAGTAGGGCACGGGCTCCAGGTCGGTGACGCCCTGAACCCGCTTCAGATCTAGCGCCTTGCCTGCGGCCACGATGACCTGGATCAGGTTGCCGACCTTGCCAATCCTCGCGACGACGCGCGCGCCACGGGCTTCGAGCTGAGGGGCGACTCGGTCTTGTTCGGCGCGCACCCGAGCGGCCTGATCGATGAAGCTCTGCTTGAAGCGCCGAGCCTTGAAGCTCGTCGACTTCAGATCGATTCCAGGTGGAATTAGCGCTGCCGGTGCCTGCTCACTGAGCACTACGTAGACCTGAACCAGGCGATCAGGGTCCGGTTCGCTCACGCCAGGGAAGAACAACTGGTGGGTCGCGTCTTGAGCCGGTGCCGCGGGGAGCCACTCCAGGCTCGAGCTGTTGCTGGCGGTCGTCGACTGTTCGCCACCGGCGGCGCTACAGCCATTTCCCGCTGCCACTGCCAGGGCAGCGGCGCTGCCAATCAACAACCAGCGCGGGGCGACTGGGCGGTGGTGTGCTCTGAGGATTCGACGCATCGGGTTCTCTCTACGCTGCTGCTTCGGGTGAGTGCTGAGGGCTGCCGTCAGTTGCCCGCCGATCGCGGTCGACGGCGCTCGACCCCAGCCAAGTCCGGCGCTGGTTTCCCACCGGTTCGAGCGCACACCAAGGCTTTTTTCTGAGTGGATTCGCGGCGCGCAGTCGGCTGAGACACGTTGAGGCACCAGTCTGACTGCACAATCGCGCCGAGACGCGAATTGGGGCTCTCGAGCGCGTTCTCTTGGCCTGTTTGTTGGGGGAGAGACGCGCCGGTCGGGCTCCTTGGTCTGTTTTCCACAAGGGAAAACTACCCGGGCGCTGGAGGTGGTCCACGCGCTCGGGCGACGCTCCTCACCCCCAACCCCACCCGCGGCGGCTCCTGAGCCAAACCGGCACCGCTCACTTGAGCAGTGCCTGGCTCCTCTCGCGTCGACACCTGGCCATCTCGCGGGGGCAGGTTTCGTAGGAGTAAGCGCTCCACGGGCGTCCAACCTGTTGACGGGACGCATCCAGACTGGGGCGTGACAGCCCAGACGCGCGAAATATCAAATGAAAATGCTCCAG
>JAUILJ010000727.1 GCA_030433055.1 Polyangia bacterium | reverse complement strand
GCTGCGCACACCCGACGGCGGGACGTCCCCGACACCGGTGGCGCCTCCGGACGGCACCCTGCCCGTCACCGACGCCACCGGAGCGTCCTTCTACATCGACCGCACGGAGGTAACCGTCGCGGAATATGCACGCTGCGTACGGCTCGGACGCTGCAAGCCAGTACGAGAGGGTGGCGCCGCGCGCTTCGAACGGCCGAACTACCCAAGAGGGCTCGTCAGCTTCGACGACGCTCGCGACTACTGCCGCTTCCGCGGCGCACGCTTGCCCACAGAAGCCGAATGGGAGGGCGCGGCACGGGGGGCGGCCCAGCGCAAGTTTCCCTGGGG
This sequence comes from Polyangia bacterium, assembly GCA_030433055.1. Classification (GTDB taxonomy): domain Bacteria; phylum Myxococcota_A; class Polyangia; order Polyangiales; family Polyangiaceae; genus JAHBVY01. The sequence continues at coordinate 4,271 of JAUILJ010000727.1, read as the reverse complement.
CAACTTCTACAACTCTCGGGCCGCGAACCACGGCCGCTTCGCGTGGAGTGAGACGGAGGCCAAGGATGGCTTCGCAGAGCTCGCCCCAGTGGGCTCCTACCCATCGGGCGCGACTCCCCAAGGTATCCTCGACCTGGCGGGGAACGTCGCCGAATGGGTCAGTGACTACTATGGCCCCTACCCGGACACCAAGCAGAAAAATCCCCACGGAATAGGAGCCGGTCCACGGGTTGCTCGGGGCGGGCACTATCAGAGCGCATCTCCGTGGCTTCGCACCGGTTCGCGGCTCTCGGCAGATCCAGATATCCGCCGGCCATACATTGGGTTTCGCTGCGCCAAGAGCGCTCGCCGAGTCGCGCCGCGTGGGCTAGTACCGCTCGATGACCGGTGAGCGCGCCTCGAAGCAAGCGAGCAAGCAGCGTTTGGTGGTGCCCGTAGCGCGCCAGACCCGCTTCATCTTGGTTGCGCCCCACTACCCGGAGAACGTCGGAGCAGCGGCGCGCGCGATGAAAGCCATGGGCCTGTCGCGCTTGGTGCTGGTACGCCCGGGTCGCCTCGGCCGCCCGGAACATCCCATGGCGCGCAAGATGGCCGTGAAGAGCCTCGACGTGCTCGAGTCGGCTCCGCTGCTGGACACCCTGGAGGAGGCGCTGCTCGGCGTGGACTTCAGCATGGCCACCAGCGCCAAAATCGGGAATCGCGGAGCGTTCACGCTGCGCACGGGTGCCGAGGAGCTGGTGCGACTGGCCGCGAGGGGTCTGCAGCTAGCGGTGATCTTCGGCAACGAAAAGTCGGGGCTCAGCGACGCCGAAAGCGCGCTCTGCGACGCCACGCTGCGCATCCCAATGGCAGCACCACAACCCTCGATCAACCTCGCGCAGGCGTGTCAGCTCGTCTCGTACGAGCTGTTCGCTACCGCGCTTCGGGACTGACCGCCGTTCGCGCGACCGCCACTGGGTCGCCGTTCGTGGGCTCACCCAGGTCCGGGGGAGAGACGAGCCGTGCGCCAACTTTCCCCCACTGCCGGGGGACGAGGCGGTTAGACTGCCGCGACCGATGCCCATCGATCTGCGCTCCGATACCGTCACCCAACCCAGCACCGCCATGCGTGAGGCGATCGCGAAGGCCACGCTGGGCGACGATGTCTACGGAGAGGATCCGACGGTCAATCAACTACAAGACGAAGTCGCCGAGCTGCTTGGCAAGGAGGCTGCGCTCTTCGTCCCTTCGGGAACGATGAGCAACCAGCTCGCACTGCTCGGGCAAACCGAGCGCGGCGACGAAGTGGTGATTGGGGAGCGGGCACACTGCGCGTGGTTCGAGTCCGGAGCTGGGGCAGCGCTGGCTGGCGTGCAGTTCGCAACCGCGGGCGCCGGCGGCCTGTTCAACGCCACCGAGCTCCAAGCAGCGATCAAGCCGGGCAGCTACTACCTCCCTCGCACCTCACTCGTGGCAGTGGAGAACACTCACAACGCCTCCGGCGGGCGCGTCTTTCCTTTGAAGGATGTCAAAGCCATCGCGGAGGCCGCGCGCGCCTCAGGGCTCAAGGTCCACCTGGACGGCGCGCGTCTATGGAACGCAAGCGTAGCTACTGGCGTCGGGCTCGCTGAGCTCGCGGCCCCAGCGGATAGCGTGAGCGTATGCTTTTCCAAGGGTCTAGGCGCGCCGGTTGGCTCCGCCCTGGTCGGGTCCCGTGAGCTGATCGAGCGCTGTCGGCGCCTGCGCAAGATGCTGGGGGGCGGCATGCGCCAAGCCGGCCTCTTGGCGGCTGGCGCCCTCCACGCGCTCAAGCACAATCGAGCCCGTTTGGTCGACGACCATCGCCATGCTCGGTTCTTCGCGGAAACGATCGCCGCCTGCCCCGGGGTCGATCTGGACCTGGAGAGCGTTCAGACGAACATCGTCCTATTCGAGGTCGAAGGCAGCGCTGACGCCCTGTGCAAGCGCGCGGCGAAACGCGGTGTCCTGATCTCGGCGATGGGGCCGCGGAGCGTTCGGGCGGTGACTCATCTCGATGTGAGCTTCGACGAGGTCGGAAAGGCCGCGAGCTTGGTCGCAGACCTCCTGCGGGAGGTCCGAGCATGACCCGACTGCCCAGCTACTCGCCTGCCGCGGTAGCGCTGGTGACTACCGCGCTGCTGGCGTTGGGCGCCTGCGCGCCTTCGTTCAGCGACACGTACGAGCGCGAACGCGCGGCGGCGATTCGCACGTATGGCGCTGGCCGCTACGTGGAGGCGGCGCAGCACTGGGAGCAGGTCGCGAAGGAGGCTCCGAACAAACGGCAGCGCTACGAAGCGCTCTATCGAGCGGCGGTCTCCTACAAGCGGGGGAAACGCCCGAGCGAAGCTCGGGCGCTGTATGAGCGGATCCTCAAGGAAGCGCCCAAGACGAGTCGAGCCCCGCGCGCTGCCTACGACCTGGCAGATATCCAGATCGAAGCCGGGCAGGACTCCGCCGGGTTCAAGGCGATGGAGCAGGTGCTAGAGGCCTACCCTGACGCGAGCACAGGACCATCCGCCCTGAATCGCTACTTGATCTGGCTCGAAGACCAGCAGGGCGATGGCGCGGCCAAGGCCTGGCTCGAGGCCAGGATCCCGCGCCAGGAGTCCACGGAGCTCGGGCAGTATCTCCACTATGCCTACGCGAAATTGCTCGCGAACATGGGCGACAAACGCGGCGCCGTAGCTCGCTACCTGCTCGTCGCGGATCGCTACCCCTATCCCCAAGGGGCCCTCTGGGATGACTCGCTTTTCCACGCGGCAGAGCTCGAGGAGGAGCTGGGGAACCCGAAGGCCGCCGTACAGCACCTCAAGCGCATGCTGAAGGAGCGCGAGCCTTCCAGCCTCTCCGGGAGCTATGAACGGCCCCGTTACAGCGAGAGCCAGTACAAGATCGCCCTGCTGTATCGGGACGCGCTGCACCAGCCTGACCGAGCCATCGAGGAATTCGAGCGCTTACGTAAGGACTTCACTACGAGCATCTTGCGTGACGACGCCGCCTGGCAGGAGGCCAAGCTGCGGCTCTCCCGTGGCGATCGTCGCGGCGCATGCTCCGCCATGCGCTGGCTCCGTGACGAGATCCCCGACAGCCGCTACGCAGCCTGCGGCCAGCTGCTGTGCAGTGAACTCGAGCCACTCGAGCGCGAGTGCCGGAACTACATCCAACGCGAACTCAAGCCTCAGCCAGAACAGTAGCTCGCCACACGGCTAGCGGGGCGCACACGCGGAGCAGCAGAGCCGACTCAAACGCCGGTCGAGAGCCGAGCGCCAGCGCTCCCCTCTCCCCCGCCCCCTACCTCTAGGGTGAAAGGAGGGTCTCGAGAACGAGCTTACTTCACGAAGTGGCGAACTCAGAGTTCGTCGTCTTCGTCTTCGAAGTACTCGTCGTCTTCTTCGTCCTCTTCCTCGTCCTCGTCCTCGTCTTCTTCCTCGTCGTCGTCGTCTTCGTCGGGACGAGGCTCGGTCTTCAGATCGATTCCGACTTCACCCAGCTGGGTCTCGAGCAACTCGAACAGCTCGTCGGTGTCGTCGCCACTCCACTCGTCGAGGATATCGGTGAGAAACTCGTAGAAGTCCCCACTGTCCAGCCGTCGTTCGATTTCCTCGACCTGCTCTTCGGTAAAGCTTTCGAGGATGTCTTCACGCAGCGATTCCGTGTCGCCTTCTTCGATCGCCTCCTGAGAGGACAGTCGAATCTGCCGAACCGCACGCCGATCGAGGTAGATGTCCATGGATAGAGCTTCCTGAGTCCTTGGTCGGGCTTTAGACGATGCCTCGAGGGGCCGTCAAGAGATCGCGAACACGCCCCGTTCAACTTCGGCTTGAGGTAGAAGTTAGAGGTGCGCTGGACTGTTCGAACCCTGCTCGGCTTGCTGACCGCCAGCACCATCGGCCACGCGGCGCCGATGCGGGCGGGTCTATCGCTGCGCGACACACCCAGCGCGCCGAGGGGAGCTCCACCGATTTCCGCCCACTACCTCCAGTACGGCGTTGGACTCGTGACCGAGAGTGCGCTGGACGCTGGAGACGTTTGCCCCACCGGGGCATCCGCCCCATGCATCCTGGGTTCGGGCGGCGGGCTGGCCATCCGCGTCGGCTATTGGTCGCGGGGGCCTTGGTATGTCGGAGGAGCCTACGAGTTTTCCCGACAAGATCCGTCGAATCTGATGCGGCTGGCCATCCTGCAGCAGCTCCGCGCAGAAACGCGCTTCTATACCAGCACCGAGGCTCGGCTCAGCCCCTACCTGGCCGGCGGGCTGGGCATGGCGCTCT
>JAUILJ010000007.1 GCA_030433055.1 Polyangia bacterium | reverse complement strand
CGGCAAGCCCATGCGCAAGCGGGCGAGGCGCCGCAACAGCGCACCAAAAGCGCGGCGCTGAACCCTCCGCGTACCCAAGCCCTCGGCGCCGCGCCCAGGACCTTGCGCGTACCCAAGCCCTCGGCGCGCAGAACACGCGCCGTCGGGGGCGCGGTCGCTACTTCTTCAGGGGAACGACGTCGATCAGCACACTGATCTTCGGCGCGCCGCCAATGATGCCCACGTCCTGGGTCACGTGGTAGTCGAGCGTGCCGTCACCGTCGAAATCGCATTTGGCGCTCGCGGTGCCCTGAGTATCGCGCGCCCGCTTCCACTCGTATTGACACTTCTGGGGTGCGGAGACTTTGAACCCCACCGTCTTCCAGCTCTCCCAGTCTGCCTCCTTGCTGGTGTAGGCCTTGCCCTTGACGTCGTCGGCGTTGACGGGCACTGGCGTCGTCGAGTCGGGCAGCTTCTTGCTGGGCGCCTCATCATCCGTGGGCAGCGTGTCACCTGCGGGTGCTTCCTTCAGAGCGGCCGCCATCACCGCGCGGGTGATCCCGATCACGTGGGCCTTGGCTTCCGCCGCAGCCAAGCTTCGCTCCATGATGGCGGCCGAATCGACCGCCGCGGCCGTGGAACTTGCGGACGCAGGCGCCGTTTCTTTCTTGTCGCAGGCGGTCAGGAGCACGAACGGAAGCAAGCACAGCAGGGACAGCTTGGAGTACATGGCCTCGCATCGTCGGGAAGCAGTCTCGACACGTCAAGCTCCAGCCCAGCGCGCCGCCCAGGCAGCCGAAGCACGCGCCGCAACTTGAGCGCCGGGCCAGGCGGGCTAGAGTGCCTGCATGCGCCTGATTCGTAGTGCACTGGCCGCCTGCCTGCTCCTCGGCTTCGTGGTGCTCCAGCCGGCTCCCGCCACCGCCGCGGACGACGAACGGCCCCCCACCGCGACCAAAGCGGCTGCCGCCTACTTGCTGGGGATCCGCGGCGACGATTTGCGCTACTTGTGTCGCGACAACTGCGGAGCCATCAGCAACGCGGACGCTCGCTATTTTTGCCGTGGGAACTGCGGCGCCATCGGCAACAGCGACGTACGCTACCTGTGTCGTGGCAACTGCGGCGCCATCAGTAACGACGACGCCCGCTACGCATGCCGCGGCAACTGCGGCGCCATCAGCAACGATGACGCCCGCTACGCGTGCCGCGGCAACTGCGGCGCCATCCACGAGGACGACCTGCGCTACTTGTGCCGCGGCAACTGCGGCGCGATCTGAGGCTGGCGAAGCACTGAGGCTGCCGACACCGACGGCGTACCCCACCGAGTCGAGCGACGGGCCGAACTACCCTCGAACGCGCCCGGCCTGCGTCTTCATCCGGTAGACCAGCGCCAACACCTCGGCGACCGCCGCGTACATCTCGGGAGGGATGTGCCTCCCCACCTTGACCCGCGAGGCGATCCCGCGAGCCAGCGGGATGTTCGTGATGATGGGCACCTGGTTTTCGGTCGCCAGCTTCCGGATGTAGAGCGCGATGTCATCGTAGCCCTTCGCCGCGACTATCGGCGCCCCCTCCTCGGCACGGTATCGGATCGCGACGGACACGTGCGTCGGGTTGGCGATGATCACGTCCGCTTCACTGACCGCTTGGGCCATGCCGTTCTTGGCCATCTCCCGAGCGATCTGGCGCTGGCGCGCGCGCACCTTGGGGTCGCCTTCTTGCTGATGGTGCTCTTCTTTGAGCTCCTGCCGGCTCATTTTTAGCTGGTTTTCGTGTTTGAACCAGCTCTGGCCGTAGTCCAGCGCAGCCAGGATGGCGAGCGCCAGGCTCCCGCGCACAGCCAAGGTCATCACGGAGTCACCGACTTGCATCACCGCGCCTTCCAACGCCGCCCGGCTGGTACGGATCAGGATCGGCAAGGCATCGACCACTGTCGTGTAGACGACGATCCCAAGCGCTCCGACGCGAGCGATCTGGAGCACGATGTTCACCAGCGCCGCCTTGGGCGAGAGCATCTGCGTGATCTTGCTGATCGGATCGAGCCGCTCCCACTTGGGTTCGAGCAGCTCGAAGCGCGGGTTGAGTCCAGCCTCGGCAAAGCCCATCGCCGTCCCACCGATCACAGCGGCCAGCAGGACCGGCATCACGATGCCCGCGATGGTCATCATCAGGCGCTGACCGACGACGGCAACGTCACCGTTGACCAGCTCGAACGGCTCCGAGAAGGAGCGCTGGGCGAAGGTCACCAGGCGCTCACCCATCAATGTCCCCGTAAATGAGATCGTCCCCAGCGCGGCGAAGGTCGCCACCGTGGGCCCCGAGTCTTTTGCACGCGGAAATTGTCCGTCTTCCCGCGCCTTGCGACGTTTATCTGGTGACGGTTCTTCTGTCTTCTCGCTGTCGTCGCTGTCCGACATGGGTCAGCTCCAGTAGCTGGACGCGCAGTACAGCCGGCCCTAGGGTCCGAGCTCCACCAGCAGGCTCTCGATCCGAGAGCCGACGCGACCGGTCTCATTCACGATCAACACTCCCAGGTCTGGAAGGGCCGTCAGCACCACGAGGGCACCCACGGCCAGCGTCACGGCGAAGCCGATGCTGAAGATCTGCATGGCTGGCGCGGCTCGGGAGACGAATCCGAGCCAGCTGGACCATGAACAGAACCGCCAAGGCCGGCAGCGCGAATCGCACCCCCGTCACCAACACCAGGTTGGACAGCTCGAGCATGCGCGGGAACAACGCTCCCGGGTTCACCAGGGTGCCTGCCGGGATCGCCTGAAAGCTCGCGAGCAGCGCCGCGATCATGATGCGATGCGCCCCGACGAGCAGGGCAAGCAGCAAGGCGAAGTAGCGGAACAGCGTCGTGACGACGCTGACCTGGGTGTGGCTCGTCGGGTCGAGCACCTGAGCCATGCCGAAGCCCATCGCAGGGCTCACCACGTCCCCCAGCACCTCCACGGTGGCGATCGTGAAGAGCACCACCAGGCCCATGCTCCCGCCAATCACCAACTCACTGCCGAGCCCGAGGGCCAGCCCGACGGGAGTGTTTACCCCCTCCGGAGCGCCCGCGTAGCCGTGGGCCACGAAGGCCAGCATCATCGCCAGCCCTGCCTTGACGCGCTTCGGGGCGTTCACCCACGGAATCGGCGCAATCATCACGAGCCCGGTCACCCGCGCCAACTCCAGGCAGTAGGTGGTGGTCTCATTCCGGAGCCAGGCGTCGAGATCCATGGTTCGCTCGGAGCGCGCTCAGCGCACGACGTTGGAGATCGAGCTGATGCTGCGCTGGGTGTAGTCAACCAGTGATCGCATCGTCCAGGATCCGAGCACGATCAGCATCACACCGACGGCAACCAGCTTGCTCACGAAGCTGATGCTCGCCTCATTGACTTGAGTAGCCGCCTGCAGCACGCCCACGATCAGGCCCACGATCAGCGCGACCAAGAGCAACGGGCCTGCGGTCTTCGCGGTCATCAACATCGCGTTCTGGATCAGCTCGATCGCACCGTCGGTCGTCATTGCACTTCCCTTTTTTCCACCCGGTTATAATTCAGGCAAAGCTGCGGAGCAGCGAACCAGCGATCAGGTTCCAGCCATCCACCAACACGAAGAGCAACAGCTTCATCGGGAGGCTGAGCGTGGTGGGTGGCACCATCATCATGCCCATGCTCATCAGGAGCGAAGCCACGGCGATATCCACCACCAGGAACGGCAGCAGCACCATCACACCCATCTGAAACGCGGTGGTGAGCTCGCTGATCACGAACGCGGGTACCGCGAGCTTCAGCGGGACGTCATCGGGGGTCGCAGGCAGCGGCTCCGCCGCGGCGTCGTAGAACAGGCGCAGGTCTTCCTCACGGGTCTGACGCAACATGAAGCGCTTGAGCGGCACGCTCGCGGCGTCCAGCGCCTGCACCTCGGTCATCTCCCCACGCTGGTATGGATCGAGGCCCACCGTCTTCATCTCTCCGAAGGTCGGCGCCATGGTGAAGAACGTCAGGAACAGGGACAGGCCGATGATGACCTGACTCGGCGGCGTCTGCTGCGCGCCGATCCCCTGACGCACGAACCCCAGCACCACGACCGTACGCACGAAGCTGGTCATGGTGAGGATCGCCGCTGGCAGGAGAGCCAGCAGCGTGAGGATCAGCAGGATCTTCAGCGACGGAGCCAGAGACTGGGTGCCCTCGAAGAGCGGACTCAGCGGGCTCATGCCGACCTCTTGCGTCGCAAGAGTCCCGCGACCTGACCTTCGACCTCGTCTTCTTCCTCGGCGAGCAGCTGACGCAGCATCTCGCGCCGCGCGGCCTTGGACGGAGCGGCGCTCTCGTCTGCATGAGGCGCTTGCAGCGTGGTCGCCGACCGCGCGTAGACCACATCTTGCGTCTCGCGGGCGATCTGGGCCGCGGCGGCTTCGCCGTCGCGCACGTCGCTGGGCGTCCGACCGCTCAAGAACGATTTCAACACCCCACCGAAGTTGGTCTCCCCGGGGATCGACTCGACTGGCTCCTCGGTCTCCGCCGAGGCCTGATCGGCCTCTGACTCGAAGGGCGCTTCATCGTCTAGCCAGCCAAGGCGCTTGACGTTGCTCTCGGTGACTCCCAGGAGCAGTCGTCGACCTGCGACGCTGGCGACCACGATCTGCGCCTTTGGCCCCACCTTGGCGCTGTGAAGCACCTCGAGCTCACTCCGCTTGCTGATTCCAGGCTTGCGCCGCCGCTTCATGTAGACCGCGACGCCACCCAGCACCATCACGAGCACCAGGGCGAAGACTCCACGCCAGCTACTGGGCGTGGGTTTGGTGTACTCCGCTGGGCCCTCCTGCTTGGCCTTGCGCCGGATCCAGTCCGGCGTCGGCTGCTGTTCGGCTGGTGCTGGAGTTGCCGCGGGCTCCGCTGGCGCTGCCGGTTGACTCTCCACTGCGGTCGGTGGCCCGATCGGCGCGGGCTCGGCGGGCGCCTCGTCGCTCTGTGCGGCGACGTAGGGCGAGACCGAGAGCACGCTCAGCGCGACTAACCCCCTGATCCCCAGGGAACCAAGAGTGCTGCGGGTCATCAGACGCCTCCGGTGACGACTTCGTCGCCCACCAGCACCTCGGTCAGGCGCACCCCGTAGCGCTCTCCCACGACCACGGCTTCGCCGCGGGCGATCAGGCGATCGTTGACGTAGATGTCGAGTGGCTCACCGTTGGCCTTCTCCAGCTCCAGCACCGAGCCGGGGCCGAGGCGCAGGATCTCGCCGATCTTCATCGATTTGCGGCCGATCTCGACCGTGACCTGAACCGGCACGTCCATCACGAAGCCGAGTGAGTCGAGGCCGCTGATGGGCTGAAGACTCCCCCCGCCGGCAGGCGAGCTGGGATTGACGGAAGCGCCGATCCCCAGGCGCGGGTCGATGCCAGGCGCCGGAGGGATCGAATCGAGGGGCGTGATGGAGTCGCTCATGCCCTCTCCTTTTCAACCGCCGTGCCACTTCCTCCGCGCGCGGAACCCGTGTTTTTCAGGGATTTTTGGGGTGAGGCGCGATGTCTCCCGACGCCCGGCTGACGAGAGCGTCAACGGGCCAACGCTCTCGGGTGCAAGCCCATCACTTCGCGCTGCGTCCGGCGCGGCCTCGCACCTCGACCGACAGCTGACCTCGACTGATCACGGGTGAGCCTTCGAGCTTGAGCAAACCACCGACCCGGATTGGCACCGGATCATCCGTGGCCGTGGGCAAGCGCAGGATCTCCCCCGGCTGCAAGCGCAGGATCCGCCGCAACCCGAGCGTGGTCCGGCCGAGCTCCGCGACCACGTTCACGGTCACGTCGACCAGTGCCTCCGCCATCCGCGGGTCCCCAGGTGCCTGCGGCTCCCCGGTGTGTTCCCTCGCAGCCGCCTCGAGGGACTCGGCGCTGAGCGCGAGGATCACCTTGGGGCGCCCGACCACCCCTTGAAACTCCACCTCGACCTGGAGGCCATCGGAGACGGGCCCCGGCAGTGGTTCTCCGTGCGGAATTGCGTGAAGGGACACGGTCTGCAGCTCGATGCCCACGACCTGGGAGACTGCGCGAGCGAAATCACTGGCCAAATTGCGGGCGATTCGCCCCACCAGGGCCCGCTGAGCCAGGGTCAGCTCGGCCGGCAGCCGCAGTGGCTCAGCGGGAGTATCGGGGTCAACGGTGGCGTTGCCTCCAAGGCTGCCATCGAGCACCATCCCGAGGGCGTCGGTCTCCAGGATCAGACGACCCCAGGCGGGGGTGTCATCGCCGTCCAGCACCACCATGAACACGGGTCCGCGATCACTCGCGTTGAGCTCCTTGCTGCCTTCCACGATGCTGACGGTGCCGGTCGTCATGCGCGCCCGCTGACGCACCAGGAACGGAAGCGTCCTGCGGGCGCCCAGGCAGAAACCGCCGGCGATCTTCGTCATCGCGAACATCGCCGAGCGCAGGTGTCGTTCGCGCCCCGTCAGGTCGAGGGCGCGAACCTTGGGCGTGCCACGTCTGAGGGACGCCCCCAGATCCTCCAAGCCAAATGACGGCCGAAGATCGGTGCCGGCCGCTGGGGAGCCTGGCGTGACCAGTTCTGGGTCGCGGGAGTCGTTCATTGTGCCACGTAGTCGGTGATGACGATGCGGTCGACACGCTTCTTGCCCAGCGCCTTGATCATGACCTCGGAGAGGCCCTTGCGGATCTCGCCGAACTTCTTGGGGCTGATCGCATCCTCCCACTTCAGCTGGCGCAAGTAGATGATGGCTGCCTCGCGCCCGCGAGGTGAATACAGCTCGAACTCCTTCTCCTGCATCTCCGGGGGGAGCTCCGCGCTGACAGCGATCTTGAGGTGGTGCACGTCGCCCGATGGGTCATGGAAGTCGATGACGATCGGGTTGAAGTTGGACACCTGGTTCACCTTTCCCGCGTTCTCGTCTTGCTCCGGCTCCTTGGGCGGAGGCGGAGCTGCAGCGGCGGCTGCCGGGGGCCCCATCAGCCGGGTCCCGGCGATCGCCCCGCCGGCGCCCGCAGCGCTGACCAGGATCACCGCCAGCAGGCCCAGGATGATCCGGCTCTTTCCGCCCTTTTTCGCCTCGACGGCTTCGCCGTCTTGAGCGTTTGCTTCTGATTTTTCGTCAGCCACGACTGCACCTCTGTCGAGCCATACGGCTCACGGTGGCGGCGAGCTAAGGTCGCCTCCACCATTGCCTTACGGAACTTGCCTAGCGCTTGATGTTGATCAGCTCTTGCAGCATGTCGTCAGCGGTCGTGATGGTCTTGGAGTTCGCGGAGAACGAGCGCTGATGCTGAATCAGGCCGACGAACTCTTCTGCCAAGTCCACGTTCGAGCCCTCGAGCGCTCCTGCCGAGATCGCGCCTCGACCGCCGGAGCCCGCCGTGCCCATCGCCGCGACACCCGAGTCGCGGGTCTCGATCCAGAGCGACTGTCCGGCTCGCCCAAGGCCGTCGTTGGAGCGGAACTTCGCGACCGCGAGCTGTCCCAAGGGCAGCTTCTGGCCGTTGGTGTACAGCCCCATCACCACGCCCTGGCCGTCCACCGCGACCCCTGCGAAGTCGCCCGTCGAGTAGCCGTCCTGACTCTGGGCGGAGACGTTCGAAGGCGCCGAGAACTGGGTCGTCCCCCCAAGTCCCGTCCCACCTTCGTTGAGCGATTCTCCAAAGTTGAAGCTCAGCGCCTGGCCCGGGGTGGCCCCATTGAAATCGATCGTGAGGCCCGGATTGGTGTCGTCGACGAGCTCACCCGCGGTGTTGAACTGTAGCGAGCCGCTGCCGACCTCGAAGTTCGTGCCGGCGGTACCGCCGGTCACGTCATCCCCCGGCGTGATCACGTGGTAGTCCCAGGCGCCGGCCGCCGTCTTGCGGAAGTACACGTCCATCGCGTGACCGTTTCCAAGCGAGTCGTACACCGTGATCGAGCTGGAAAAATTCGAGGTATTGGCCGGGTCCTGCGGGTCCCACGCTGCGGTGAGCACGGCTTCGTCGGAGTCCAGCTGCACGGTCATGTCGAGCATGCTGCTAGCCTTTGGCGCGAGCGCCGAAGTCGGCACCTGGAGTGCGCTCACGTTCGCCTTGAAGGATCCGTCCGGATTCGAGGCGTAGCCCTGGAGCTGCAGTCCCTGTGGATTCACCAGCATCCCATCGCGGTCGATGTTGAACTGACCCGCGCGGGTAAAGAAGTTCCCGCTCACTCCTTCAACGGTCCCTTTGACCACGAAGAAGCCATCGCCGTTGAGGGCGAGATCCGTCGAGACGCCGGTGCTCGCCAGGGTGCCCTGCGTGAACATCTGCTGCACGTCACCGATCTTCACGCCGGAACCTGGCAAGGCAGTGGAGGAGCCCGCGAGGATCGAATGCCCAAGCACGTCCTGAAAGACCGCCCTTTGGCTCTTGAAACCCACCGTGTTGACGTTGGCGATGTTGTCGCCCACAACGCCCAGCGCTTCGCCTTCGGCGCGCATACCGGACACACCCGCGTACATTGCTCTCAGAACCATCGTTGTTCTCCTACTTGGCCGCGCCCGGGGAGCTGTCAGGCTCCTCGTTCACCTTGATCAAATCCGACGCTGGCACCTCGACACCCGTGTCGAGCTGAAGCACCGGGTACCCTTGTTCGAAGGACACCGCCTCGACGACGCCCTGGGTCTGTTGAGTCACTCCCACCGCGTCTCCTGCTTCGGTCTGCGCATCGACGCTGATGGTGTAGACGCCCTGAGGCACGCGGTTGCCCGCGTCATCCAAGCCATCCCACGTGACGGACTGCTTGCCCGCGTTGCGAGCGCCGACATCCAGCGTGCGCACCACGTTGCCCGAAGCGTCGCGGATCGTGACGTGCGTTTCCGCGGAGTTCCCAGCGAGGTCGAACGCGACGTTCGTGCTACCACTGCCGCCGTAGGGCATGGTCGAGCCGCGCACGGTCACCTGCTTGCCGACCAAGCCGATGGCCTCCGTGTTCGCCAGGCCGCGGGTCTGGGTGGCAAGCAGGTCGAGGCGATCGTTGATACCCATCGACTGCTCCAGCGAGCTGAACTGGGCCAGCTGGGCCACGAACTCGGAGTTGTCTTGAGGCTCCAGCGGATCTTGATGCTGAAGCTGAGCCACCAAGAGCTTGAGGAACGCCTCCTTGCCCATCGCCTGTCCGCCCTTGGTCTCCTGGGCGAACAGCCCTCCAGAGATCGAGCTCGCTGCGTCAATCATCGCGCCTCCAGTGACGCCATGAATTTGGCGCCGGGATCAGCCCACGACGTTGACTCGCCGCTTGGAGCGACGCTCCTTTGAGTCATCCGCCGCGAATCGGCGACTGGCTTCGGCAACACGGGCTTTGAGAGATGAACCACGAGGTTCTGATTGAGCAAGAGCAGTGCCAGATCCCAAGCACACCTCGACACCCGCAACACGCAGGCCCTGGGCGCGCAGCGTCTCCAGCAGCAGCTGCCGCTCGGCGTCCAACCACTGCAGCGCGACCTGGCTCTGGACTTCGAACAGCACGCGTACACCGTCGTTTCCTCGCTGAATCAGCACGCTGAGATCACCCAGCTCGCCCCCGCCGAGATCCAGCTTCAGGCTGCTGAGCGCACGAGTCTCCTCAGCACCATCGCCGAACAGCACCTCCCCAGGTGACAACGCGCCGACGGCTGGGCGCCAGGCCGGCGACGCCCCAGTCTCCTCAGCTGCGGGTTTGGGCAGCTGATAGAAGGCGCCTCGGAGCTGAGTCGCCAGCGCCTGGACCCACGCGGCACGAGCTCCATCCTGTGAAGCGCCCTGGGCTTCGCTGGGCAGATCTCGCAGCACCGACTCGCCCTGCGCGGCTTTCGTGCCGAAGGCGCTCAAGCGCTCTCCTTGCGCGCGACGCGCGCGGCGAAGTCGTCCTCGAGCTTGCGCTCTGCGACCTCCAGCATCCTTCGCTGCTCCGCGTCTGCCCTCTCCTTCAGCGTCTCCATGGCCTTCACCTTGGCGCGAGCCTGGATGACTCGGACCTGAGCGCGCGAGAAGAGCTGCTCCGCTTGCTGCTGCTCTCGTTTCGCTAGGCCGAGCTTCTGCTGCAGCGTGCGCTGCCAGTTGTCCACGATGACGAACTCTTGGGCCTCAGCCCCGGAGCTAACGAGCGCTGCGCGTCGTTGCACCGCGTCGGCCAACGTGACCTCGAGGGCCTCGACCTCTCGTGTCAGGCGCTTGAGCTCCTGAGCTGCGAGCTGAAGTTTCCCCGCGGCGTCGTCTAGCTCGTGCTTCCTCAGCTCCGCGAGGCGCTGGAAGCGTTTGCTCCGAGCGGTCACTCAGCGCCTCCGGCCTTGGCCAGCCCCTCCAGGCGCTTGTGGCTCTCGGCCGCAGGGGCGCGTTCGCCCACGGCTTGCTTCAGGAAGTTGTCGATGGCGGGCATCATCTTGATTGCGCGGTCCACCCGAGAGTCGCTCCCCTTCACGTATGCCCCAACCTGGATCAGGTCTGCCGCGTCCCGATAGGCGCCGAGCAGACCCCGCACGCGGTGCGCAGACTTGATCAACTCCTCGGGCGCGACCTCATGCGCCAGGCGAGAGACGCTCTTGAGCACGTCGATAGCCGGGAAATGTCCTCTTTCCGCGAGGCTACGGCTCAACACGACGTGCCCGTCCAGGATGCCCCGCACCGTGTCGGCGATGGGATCCGACAAGTCGTCACCCTCGACCAGCACCGTGTAGAGCGCCGTGATCACGCCTTGCCCTCCAGACGTCCCCGTACGCTCCAGGAGCCGCGGTAGGGCGGCGAAGACGCTGGGAGGATAGCCCTTGGTCGCCGGCGGCTCCCCCGCGGCGAGCGCGGTCTCGCGCAGCGCCATCGCGTAACGGGTGACCGAGTCCATCACGAGCAGCACGCTCTTGCCCTGGTCTCGGAAGTACTCAGCGATAGCGGTCGCCGCCTCGGCACCTCGAGCGCGCACCACCGGAGGCTGGTCGCTGGTCGCTGCGACAACGATTGAGCGCGCCAACCCTTCGGGCCCGAGCGCGACTCGCACGAAGTCGTTGACCTCGCGCCCACGCTCGCCGACCAGCGCGACCACGTTCACGTCCGCCTGAGACTCGCGGCAGATCATGCCGAGGAGCGTGCTCTTTCCCACACCCGACCCCGCGAAGATACCCACGCGCTGCCCGACGCCGAGCGTCAGCATGCTGTCGATCACCCGCACGCCAGTGGCGAACGCCGCGTCGATCGGTCGGCGGTCGAACGGCGAGGGCGGGGCGGCGTGGGCTTCCCGGTAGTCGGTCTCCTTGGCGAGCGGCGGTCCGTCCATGGGTACGCCGAAGGAGTCCACCACCCGCCCCAGCAGCGCGTCACTCACCGCCACGGCGCCACCACGCTCCGAAGCGCGAACCTCAGCTCCGGGGTGGATCCCGGCCAGGTTGCCCAGGGGAGTCGTCAGAAGCTTTCCCTTACGGAAACCCACGACCTCGACGGCGACGGGCCCGCGGTAGCCGAGCACCTCCAGCGTATCCCCGACCGCCGCGCGAAGCCCGCCGACTTCGATCACGAGTCCGACGACGTCGGTCACCTCACCACGAGGCTTGTGCAACGGGACGCTCTCGGCTCGCTGGAGCAGCTGTTCGAGCTTCGACATCAGGCGTCCTCGGGAAGCAGGGCACCGAGCACCTGATCCAGGCGCGCTTCCAGGGACTCGTCTACCCGACCATACGCCGTCTCGATGACGCAGCCGTGCTCCGACAACTCCGGGTCGACCAAGACCTGGCAGCTACTCCCGTTGCTCTCGAGCTCTTCGCTCAGCTGCTGGCACGCGCCGGCAAAGCCTTCGCCCAGGCGCACCACGACGCGATCGGCCCCGCCCAGCGCCCCGAGGCCCTCGCGCACCAGGGATCGAACGAGCCCCGGATCGCTGCGTACCTCCCGCGCGATCACTCGGCGGGCGATCACGCTCACCAGCTCCACCAGCTGTTCTTCGGATTCGCGCAGCCAGTCGTCGCGCAGGCCGAGGTTCGCCTCGAGCGCGCCTCTCAGCTCTGCCAGCGCGGCGTCTTGCAGGGCGTCGCGGTCGAGCCCGACCCCTACCTGCCCGTGGGTGGGCGGCGGAACTGAAGCCATCACCGCTTCCAGCGCGGCTCGCATCTCGAGCCCTGCTTCTACCGCCTCGGGTCCTCGAGGCGGCGGCGGGGTGATCTCCCTGCGGTAGTCGTCGGGATCGTGCCACGGGTCGTCAGCTTCCGACTGCTGACCCGCGGTGTCTTGACCTGCGCTCGGATTGTATCCCCGTGGATATTCTTGCTCCCCTTCTCCGGCGTGCCCCAGCGGGGCGCGCGCATCATCGGATTCGCCAAATTCAACCAGGTCGGCGACCAGGTTGGACGGTAGCCGCGGGGGCTTGAGCGTAGCGAGGCCCGAGCGCGCGCGCTGACTGGCTCCGACCCAAGTGGGCGGTTTCTTCCTCGGCTTGCGCACCTCGACGAACTCGACGCGACCGGGCACTCTAGACGATAGCATCGTCGCCACCTCCCAGGGAGATGGTGCCCTCTGCCTCCAGCCTGAGCGCCACCTCCACGATCTCTCGCTGCGCCGCCTCGACTTCGCTCAAGCGCACCCCACCGAGCATCTCGAGATCCTCACGGATCAAATCGGCGGCGCGCTTGGACATGCTGGTAAACAGGTGATTCTTGAGTTCCTCGCTGGCTGTCTTCAGCGCGAGCGTGAGCCGGTCACCGGGCACCGCCTTGAGCAGGTCGCGCAGGGCACGCTGCTCCACCGCCTTCAGGTCCTCGAAGGAGTACATCGCCCGACGTATCTCCCCCGCGAGCGCCTCGTTCTCGGTCTCGATGTCACCGAGCAGCGCCTCCGAGGTCTCCTTGGAGAGGTTCCTCACCAGCTGAGCCGAGCGCCCGATTCCGTCCACCGCGAGCGCGAGCTGCGCTTCGCCCGCCGGCAGCTCACTGGTGATCGCCTCGGCGATGTCTTCGAGCAGCGTCTCGGGTACCTCCGTCATGCTGCCCAGGCGTAGGAGCACTTGCGCGCGGGCCTCTTCGGGCAGCGCTTCGACGACCTCTGCCGCCTTCTGAACGTCCAGCTGGCTCAGGATCGCGGCGACGAGCTGCGGGTGCTCGCTCTCGAGCAGCGCGCCGAGGGCGTTCGAGTCGGTGTGGGCGATGCGCTCCATGGCCGATGCGGGCGATCCGCTGAAGATCGCGTCGGTCTGTGCCTCACCCAGCGCCCGCGTGGCGATCCGGCGGAGGTAGCGCATACCTCCTCGCGGAACCGCTACCTCCTCGCGCGTACGCGAGATGAACTCGCTGTACACGTGGTCCAGCGCGCTCGATGGCACGGCTCGCATCTTCGAGGCAGCTTCCCGCAGGCGCTTGACCTCGTCAGCCGAGAGTTCAGCCATGATCGGTGTTGCGACCGCCTCCTCCAAGGAGAGCAACATCAGCACCGCTTTCTCGGGTCCCGTCAGATCAATCTGCTCGGCCATGGTCACCTCCAAGAGCCTTCAGTGGTTCTGCATCGCATCCGGAGCGTCCTGGAGTGCGAGCCAGCGCCGCAAGACAACGGCCGCGGTGGCCGGATCTTGAGACGCGATCGAGAGGGCTTCCGCGCGGGCAACTGCGCCGTATTCGCTCCCGCTACCCTCCGTGAGCTGCTTGAGTTCCTCGGCGGCCGCCAGCGCCTCAGCTTCCCGCGCTTCTGACTCTGCCTTGGCTTTGGCCTCCAGCTCCGCCTTGGCCTTCGCGTCGGCCGCCGCCCTGGCTTTCGCCAGCTTGCGCGCCTTGCGGATCCTCCAGGCAACGACCAGCGCGGTGAGCCCAACCAGCCCCGCGGCCCCGGCGGTGATGGGAAGCTTGTACTTCATGTAAGGAGGCACCACGACCGGCGGAGGCTCCAGGTCGGGACGGGCGAAGGCGGCGCTCTCGATATGGAAGCCGTCACCGCGCTCCTCACTGAAGCCGACCGCCTGCTTGACCACCGCTCCGAGCGCCGAGAGCTCCTCCTTGGATCGCTCCGCGTACGCGCCGTTGCCGTCCTTCTCTTCCCACTTGCCGTTGACCAACACACCAATCGTCAGCCGCTTGATCTCTCCGGCGGGGCGCAGCGTCTTCTTGGTGACGCGATCGACTTCCCAGTTCTTGGTGTGGCTGCGACGCACCAAGCCGGGAACGCTCGCGGGATCTTCCTCCGCGGGCTCACCGTCCGGAAGCGCCGTGCGAGCGCCAGGGATCCCAGCGACCCCCGCCTCACCATTGGCGGTCTTCTCGATGCTCTCTTGCTCGCTGCGCAGCGCGGTCCGTGTGGGTTCGTAGTGCTCTTCGGTGTGCTCGCTGGTGGAGGTGTCGAGCTCGACGCTGATCATCACGTCAGCGTTGCCCAGCCCGACCACGCGCTCGAGCAGGGTGCGGACTTCGGATTCCAGTGAGCGCGCGAGCTCACGGGCGCGATCTCCCTGAGACTCGGACAGTCCCCCCGCTCCGCTGCCGTCAGAATTTGGACGGTGCAGCGTCACTCCCTCGGTACTCACGACGCTGATGCGATCATGGGTCAACCCGGGCACTGCTGCGCTCACCAGGTGAACGATTCCAGCGACTTCGCTCTTGCCAAAGCTTGCGCCGTTCGCGAGGCGTATGACCACCGACGCGGACGCAGCCTCGCTCTTGCGCGCGAACAGCTTCCGCTCAGGCAGGACCAGGTGGACTCGGGCGCCTTTCACCCCCTCCAGCGTGGAGATCGAGCGCGCCAGCTCGCCCTCGAGGGCGCGCCGGAGCTTGACCTGCTGTTCGAACTCCGTCGCCCCCAGGTCGGTTTTGTCGAAGACCTCGAAGCCGACTCCGCCTCCGCGCGGCAACCCCTCCGACGCGAGGTTGAGGCGCAGCTCGTGGACCTGCTCCTGAGGAACCATGATCGTCGAACCGCCTCCGGTCACCTCGTAGGGCACCTTGCGTTCCTTGAGCTTCTCGATGATCGAGCCGGCGTCGTCCGGATTGAGGTCGGTGTAGAGGTAGCCGTAGCTGATCTTCGAGCCCACGCCGGCGACCAAGAGCACACCGGCGAGCACCGTCAGCACAGCGGCGATCAGCGCGAAACGCTTGGCGCCTGTCAGGTTCTGCCAGAAGGCGCTCAGTTGGGATCCAAAGGCTCGAAGCTTGTCCATCGTGGGTTTCTCAGCGAGCCTTCACGGCTCCAGTCAGCGTGGTTTGCAAGTCTCAAGCCACGCCAGCGCGGGGGCCTCGAGCCGGTGAACGACGCACCTCACCCCCGATCGATCAAGGGGGTGAGACGCACCTACCAAGCCTCGAGCCAGCGCACGTCGTTCTCGGAGCGCCGCGCGCCGCCCGCCGTCGGAATGCGCCATGGGACTCCACGCTCACGCGCGTCATCAGATGTTCATGCGCCAGATTTCGTAGAACGCATCCACGATCTTGTTGCGCACGTTGCCGGCGAACTTGAGTTCGATGTCGGCCTCACTCAGCGCGAGCATCGTCCCGTGGATATCGTCGCGCTTGCCAGCCGCGAACTCTTCCGCGGCTCGACTCGCGGCAATTGCCTTCTCGTTGACAGGTGCGATGACGGATTCGAGCACATGGGCGAAGCCCAGATCCGGTGCTTTCGGGGTATCGACGCCCTCGACACCTCGAAGCGCCTCGAGTCCCTCCAACCCGGCAGGGCCACTCGGAGTGGCACGCATCGCTCCACCGAACTCGGACTCTGAACCCGCGCGGAACTGGGCAGGCCCCCTGGAGGACTCCAAGGGGATGACCGCGCCGTCTACGATGGGTCCGATTGCCACGCTTCAGCTACTTTCCAAGGTCAATCGCGCTACGCGCCATGCCCTTGATGCTCTCGATCGAAGTCACGCCTGCCTCGTAGGCGCGGGACGCCGTGATCATGTTGACCATCTCTTCGACCACGTTGACGTTGGGGTACTCGACGTACCCAGCAGCGTCCGCATCGGGGTGGCCCGGCTCGAGGACGAGCTGCCCAGGTCGCTCATCGGCGACGACTTCCCGAACATTCACGGTCGATACCGCGTCGGCGAACTGACCACCGAAGCCGCTCGCCGCTACACGGCGCGCCTCGAACATCGGATCGATGCGACGATAGGGCCCGCCTGCTTCAGTGCGCGTGGTGCGCGCGTTGGCCAGGTTGGAGGCGATCGTGTTCATGCGCACGCGCTGGGCGCTGAGGCCCGACGCGGCGACTTCCATGGCACTGAACACTCCTAGCATCTCTTCGATCCTCCCGAACTTCCTGCTCTCGCCGCTACGGCCGGCTCATCAGCGAGCGTTTAGTGGCCATCTCCTGCGGCGAACGCCAGCTGACGCAGCTCCGCCGAGACGATGGCGCTCACCGTGTCGTAGCGCAGCTGGTTGGCCGCGACCTTCGCGGCCTCGCGATCCATCGACACGTAGTTCCCATCGGGCCCCGGGCCCGCGCTGGTATCCTCGAACACCTCACCGGTCACGGCGCCAGCCCCCTCCAGGCCGAAGTGCCCTGCGTTGGTCGTCTGAAGCTGCACCTGGAGCACGCCCGCGAATCCCCCTTCTGGGGCCGTGCGTGCGAGGTCGTGGGGAATGAAGCCAGGTGTGTCGACGTGAGCGAGGTTCGTCGCCAAGACGTTGTGACGCTGCAGGTGATAGTCGAGCGCCCCATGCAGGGGAGCAACGTGAGCAAAGAAGTCACTCATCGCTTCCGCTCCGCTTCACCAGTGTAGTTCGTTTCCGCACAGTAATATGAACTCCAGCTCCCGTTGCCCTTGCACTCCCCGTGCCGAGCCGGCGAGCTCGAGCTCCGTTCCCTGGGGGGTAGAAGGGAGAGGCGCTGAGCGAGTCGCGAAATCCGACCACCGACACAAAGGCGCTCAAGCCTTGGCCGGGCTTCCCGTTCCCCTGCCATGAGTGCGTTGCCCGGCAGAGTGCCGATGGGTCAACGCCGACCCCCCGGGTCAGAGACAACCCGCCGCGCGCGACGGGGGTGTCGCGCAAACGGCCACTAAAAATTGCTGCAATCTCCAGCTGTTGAACCGGTGCGCGCGATTTGCGCAGTTTAAAACTGGGTCATTCTAAACCCATGCTCGTGGCTGGCTCGGAGGCGGCCAAATCGGTCAACGCCAAGGGTTTAACGCTGAATCGCCAGCCTTCCGACACGTTGGCCTGCGCCTTGCTCTAGGGCCTTACACGACACGCCAGGCTGGCCCGAAAGAGCCGCCAAGACACCCGACGCGCTGACCTCAGCGCTCTTGCCCCGGAGAAACGAAATGACCGACCTTGCCCCCCTCGACCTCAGCTGCTTCGACGATTCTGACGAGGAGCGCCCCTCCGGAGTATTCAGCGTGGAGGCAACGCGCGAGAGCCGTCCCCGCAGCATGCAAGGCGTCGTGGGCGCCTCAGACGCCCTCGTGGACATCTACCGCGTCATCGACCGCATCGCGGACACCAACTGCACCGTGCTCATCACGGGCGAGAGCGGCACAGGCAAGGAGCTAGTCGCTCGCGCCGTCCACACCGCTTCCTGCCGCGCCAGCGAGAACTTCGTGGCCGTCAACTGCGGCGCGATCCCCGAGAACCTGCTCGAGAGCGAACTCTTCGGGCACGCGAAGGGCGCCTTCACCGGAGCGCACGCAAACAAGAGCGGTCGCATCGCACAGGCAGAGGGCGGCACCCTCTTCCTCGACGAGCTCGGTGAGCTCCCCCTCGCCCTGCAGGTCAAACTGCTCCGCGTGCTCCAGTCTGGGGAGTACAGCCCCGTCGGCGAGACCCGCGTCATCAAGTCCAACGTCCGCATCGTGGCGGCAACGAACCTGGACCTCGAGCAGGCCGTCGCGGAGGGGCGCTTCCGCGAAGATCTCTACTACCGCCTGAACGTGATTCACGTCACCACGCCTCCGCTCCGCGATCGCGCCGAAGACATCCCGCTGCTGGTGCAGTACTTCCTGCACAAGATCAACAAGCGCACCGGGCGGGAGGTACACGAAGTCTCCCGCGCCGCCGCCCAGATCCTGATGGCCTGGAACTGGCCCGGCAACGTCCGCGAGCTGGAGAACACGATCGAGCGCGCCGTCCTGCTGTGCGCTGGAGACAAGATCGAGCCCTTGGATTTGCCGGCAAAGATCCGCGGCCTGGGTAGCGAGCGCCGCGTCTCCCCGAAGCTGCCCGACACGGGATTGGATCTTCGCCGCGCCGTCGAGAGCTTCGAGAACGACCTGCTGCGTCAGGCCCTGGACCGTACCGGGTGGAACAAGAACCGCGCCGCCAACCTGCTGGGGCTGAACCGCACCACGCTGGTGGAGATGCTCAAGCGCAAGCGGATGGCTCGCCCTCAAGCCGCCTGAGCCAAGCAAGCAGAAGCGTGTCGCGCAGGCCGCCTCGAGAATCGAGGCGGCCTTGCTGTTTTGTGCAGCGTATCGTTTCCCCGAGGTATCGCCCAGCCCGAGAAACTTTGGCACGCGAGTTGCTGAGGACCGAAAGAAGCCAGCCAGGAATGACCGCAATGAACCATCTCCGCCTCCCATCTCGAGTCTGCGCCAGCGTGTTAACGCTGGTCGTCGTCACCTGCCTGGCGCCCAGCGCCGGCGCACAGGAGCTGGTCCTGACCGGCGAGCTCGGGCTGGGTTCCGGAGTGGAGGGCGGGACCGTGGATGGACAGACGGAGTGGCAACGAGCCCGCACTCGCCTCACGGCCGGGAGCACATTCCACGTCGACGAGTTCCCGGAGGAGGCGTGGGGATTTCGAGCGTTCGTGGAGTTCGAACCCCGCGCCGGAGTGGGCGCCGAGGGTCGCTACCTGCGCTGGCTATCTGACAGCTTCGGGGCGTACGCCGGCGTGACCGCGGCATTCGCCCCCGAGACGCTGTTCGGCGGAGGGATTGGCCTGGAGTTCAACATCCCCCTCGCTGAAAAGACTCGGCTCTATGTCGAGCCTTCCTTCACCGCATTGCCGCTCGGCACCGACCTACCGTCGGGAAGCGTACTGATGTGGGGACTATTGTCGGTTGGAGTGAGCCTGGACCTATGAGTGCACTAAAGAACCAGCTGGCGTGGCTCCTCGGGAGCGCAAGCATTGGGTTGTGGCTCGCTGGGGCCGGCAGCAGCGGCTGCGCAAGTAGCCACTGTCTACGCAACACCGATTGCCCGCCAGGCTACGAGTGCTCCCAAGGCGGGTGTCGCCTCCCCCCTCAAAGTGACACTGACGCGGGTGACGCGGGTGACGGCGGAGATGGATCCGCAACGGACGCATCGCCAGACGCGGATGCTAACCCCGACTCGAGCACGGATGCTGGAGACGCGGCTGCAGACACAGACTCCGGAGACGCCGGCGAGAGCTGCGAGTCCGACGCGGAAGCGGGACCAGACGGAGGCTGCGAGCAGGTCGATGGCAGCGCCGATGGCGGCGCCGATGGCAGCGTAGATGCACAGCCTGCCGATGCGAGCGGCGACGCTGGACCGAGCGACGACGCGGCCAGCGATGCGGCTACGGATTGAGTCCGTGCGGCAAGACACCGTCCCGCGGTCGCCCACACAATACCTGGCACCTCGGTTGCAAGTACCCACCTGAAAGCCGAGTCAAGGAGGCCCCATGTTTCGCTCCCTCAGTATCGCCGCCACGGGCATGAGTGC
The DNA here is from genome assembly GCA_030433055.1 of Polyangia bacterium. Taxonomy (GTDB): domain Bacteria; phylum Myxococcota_A; class Polyangia; order Polyangiales; family Polyangiaceae; genus JAHBVY01. The sequence continues at coordinate 6,536 of JAUILJ010000007.1, read as the reverse complement.
CCAAGAGACCCACCTGGAAGGCGTCGCGAACAACATTTCCAACGCCAATACGGCGGGTTTCAAGAAGCAGCGCGCTGACTTCCAAGACCTGCTCTACCGCACGGTGCGGGCAGCGGGCGCGCCCACGGGCGCCAATACGGTGGCGCCGGAGGCACTACAACTTGGCAGTGGCGTCCGGGTCGTTGGGACCGCCCACATCTTCAAGCAGGGCGCTGTGCAGATCACGCAGAACCCACTGGACGTGGCCATCGAAGGCAACGGCTTCTTCGTGGTGCAACAACCCGACGGCACGCCCGCCTACACCCGCGCCGGGAACCTCAAGACTGACGGCACTGGCCGCATCGTGACGCCCGAAGGTCTGCCCCTCGATCCCCCCATCACCATCCCCGCGGAAGCAGTCGGGGTGAGCATTGGGGCCGACGGAACGGTCTCCGTGAGCATGCCCGGGGAGGAGGCTCCGGTCACCGCCGGACAAATTCAGATCGCGACCTTCGTCAACCCGAGCGGGCTCTCGTCGCTTGGGCACAACCTGATGCAAGCGACCAGCGCGAGCGGCGAGGCTCAGGTGGGCAACCCGGGCGCTGACGGGCGGGGTAGCTTGATGGGCGGCGCCCTGGAAGCCTCGAACGTCGATGTCGTCGAGGAGATGATTGGCCTCATCAGTGCCCAGCGAAACTACGAAGTGAACTCCAAGGTCGTGACCGCCGCTGACGACATGCTGCGCACCGCGACGCAGATGAGGTGAACCGCATGACCCCGCGAATTCGTGCTCTCCGTCTGCTCATCGCGCTCACCTGCGCGACGCTCCCGGCGAGCGCAAAGCCCAAAGAAGTCGAAGTCCAAGGCTCCCACATCGAACTGGGAGAAGTCTGGCAGGAAGCGCCCGAAGACTATCGCGAGATCGATCTGGGGCGCGCCCCGCCGCCAGGGGCGAGCCGCCTGCTCAGCCGAGCCGCGGTGCTGCGTCAGGTCAAGGCCGCTGGCTTCGATCCCGAGCGCGTCAAGCTTCCGAACAGCATCCGCGTGCGCTCCGCCGCGAAGAAGCTCACCAGCGAAGAGCTCGAGCAGCTCATCACGCCGACCATCGCTGGCGCGCTCAAGTCGGGCATCGAACTCAAGAAGGTGAATGCCAGCCGCGGGGTGACCTTGCCCCCCGACGCCACCCTCGCGGGCGTCGAGATGCCGAAGCCACCCAAGCGCCGTGGCGCCTTCCGCACCAGCGCGATCGTCAAATGGGTGAGTGACTCCGAGACCGTCGCTCGCGTCTCGGTGAGCGTAACGCTCTACATCAGCGAGCGAGGCGCGAGCGCTGACGTCGAGAAGGGCGCCAACATCAGTCTGGTGGTCGAGCGCAAGGGCGCTCGCATCACCGCGCGCGGTCAGGCGCTCACCTCTGGGGACGAAGGTGACGTGATTCAGGTGCGCGTACTCAAGACCAACAAGGTACTGCGCGCCCGGATCGAGTCCGAGCACGTCGCAAAGGTGGAAGAATCATGAGGCAGATCGTCTTGCACACCCTGATCATCAGCGCATGCCTGGGGTCCGTCGCCTGCGGACCGCAGCACATCCGGGCCTTCAAGCAGCGCGAGCGGAACTACCACGAGGGAGAGTACGCGGCGGCGCGTGGCGAGTCCGCGCCCAGCTCAGGCTCTCTCTACAGCGAAGCGGTTGCGGGTTACCTCGAGGATACGCGCGCTGTGCGTATTGGCGATGTGGTGTTGGTCCGCATCGACGAGTACGCCGACGCGTCGGGTAACGCCTCCACGAAGCTCAGCAAAGACAGCTCTCGGAGCGCGGAGATGCAGTCTCTGCTGGGGCTGGTCCCCGCCATCAAGAAGGCCTACCCGAACATCGATCCAACGAAGCTCATGGCCATGGCTGCCTCCAGCGACTTCACAGGCAAGGGGGACACGACGCGCTCCGGCCAGCTGTCAGGCACTATCGCGGTCAAGGTGCGACGAGAGATGCCGAACGGCGACCTCTTCATCGAAGGCACCAAGGTCGTGATGATCAACCACGAGGAGTATCACCTGTACGTCTCTGGGCTGATCCGCCCGTCGGACATCGAGGGTGACAACTCCATCCCTTCGGGTCGCATTGCGGACGCTCAGGTTGAGTTCACCGGACGCGGCGACATCGACGACCAGACCGAGCGCGGTTGGCTCACGGCTCTCCTCGACTCCATCAACCCCTTCTGAAAGCCGACGATCGATGCCGAAACACTGGTTATCTCTGCTCGTAGTCCTGCTCGGACTCTCCTTTGGACACACCGCCAAGGCGGATCGCCTGCGCGATCTGGTCGACGTGGTGGGCGCCAGAGACAACCAGCTGATCGGATACGGGGTGGTGGTTGGCCTCAACGGAACTGGAGACGACGTCTCGGCTCCGTTCGCGATGCAGTCGCTCAAGGCGCTCCTGACTCGCCTCGGCGTCCAAGTGAGTTCCAAGCAGCTGCGCCTCAAGAACGTGGCGGCGGTGGTGATCACCGCCAACATTCCCGCCTTCTCCCGGCCGGGCCAGAAGCTAGATATCGTGGTCTCGTCCATCGGCAACGCGAGTTCGTTGCGCGGTGGAGTCCTACTGCAAGCCCCCATGCGCGGCGCGGACCGACGAGTCTACGCGGTCGCTCAGGGACCGCTGCTCATCGGTGGCTTCTCCGCTTCGGGGGCTTCCGGGTCCTCGAGCAAGACCGGCATCACGACGACCGGTCGCATCCCGGGTGGCGCGTTGATCGAACGTGAGATCAAGTCCGACTACGCGAAGCGTGGCGTCCTCACCCTGTCGCTGCGCAGCCCCGACTTCCAGACGGCTCAGCGCATCGCCGACGCCGTAAACAAGGAGCTCGGCAAGGGAACCGCGACGCCCCTCGATGGCGGAGCGGTGCGCGTCAAACCGCCAAAGAAGCTACGGGGCAAACCCGTCAAGCTGTTGGCGCAAATCGGCGACGTCGAGGTCACTCCGGCGAGCGTAGCCCGGGTGGTGATCAACGAGCGCACGGGCACCATCGTCGCTGGCGGGGATGTGAGGCTCAGTCCAGTGGCCATCAGTCAGGGTGGCATCACCATCAACATCAAAGAGAAGCCCCGCGTTTCCCAGCCACAACCCTTGGCTGAAGGAGAGACCAAGGTGGTCACCGAGACCGACATCGAGACCGCCGAGCAGACGCCTCCTGCCCTCACCTACATCGAGGGTGCCGCATCACTGGCTGACGTCGCCCAGGCTCTGTCCGTGTTTGGTGTCTCCCCGCGGGAACTGGCAAGCATCCTGCAAGCACTTCGCTCAGCCGGCGCGCTACGCGCCGAGGTGATCGTGCAATGAGCATCGCGGCAACAGCTCCCGTTCTCCCTCAAGGGCCAGCAGCTCAGGCTGCCAAGGCAGCGGCGAAAGCTCCACCCAAGCCCTCACCGGAGATCGTGGACGCGGCGCGGAAGTTTGAAGCCATCTTCGTCCGCCAGCTGTTGTCGTCTCTCGAGAAGACCACTCAGATGGGCGGCGAAAAAGGAACCCAGGGCAGCGTGTATGGCTCGATGGTCGTCTCGAGCATGGCAGACTCGATCAGCGCAGCCGGCGGCCTCGGCCTCGGAGAGCTGGTCGCCCAAGCCATGATGCAAGCGGAGAAACACACATGATATCCGTGATCTACGCCAAAAGCGTCGCGCGTCGTGCAGTTCTTGCTCAAGGGTCGCTGGCTCGATCCGTTCACCCTGGCGGAGCGGCACCTACCTTCGCCGCTCATGTCAATCGGAGGACCCAATGAAGGGAGTCAGCAACAACCCCGCCCTCTCCGCCTATCAGCGCATGGCCGTGAAGCCAGTCAGCGCAACCCAGGCAACTGGGAAGACGGAGCAGGTCACCCAGAGTCCCACGCCGCGCCCCCAGGACGCGGCGAAGGTCAGCATCTCGAGCGAAGCTCGTGAGTTGGCTGGGTCTGCCGGCGGAGTCCGTACGGAAAAGGTAGCTGCGCTCAAAGCAGCTATCGCCGACGGCTCCTTCAAGGTGGACTCGACGGCCATCGCCACGCGCCTCGTCGACGAGGTGGGCTAACCCCTAGCGCACATCACGTGCGTGACCCGAGCCAAGCCCAACCGCTTGGTCCGATACGGCTGCGAGCTTCTCCGCTGGCAGCTCGAGGGGGTTGGTCCATCTCCAAACCGGAGGCATCGGACCATGTCGGAGAATACCCCCAACCTTGCGTCAACTCTCAATGAACTAGAAGCGCTGCTGCTCACCGAGCAAGAGGCGCTGCGCGTGCTGGATCAAGCCGCCCTCGATAATTGCCGCGAGGCAAAGTTGGAGATCGACGCTCGCCTGCGTGGTTTTTCCAAGGAGCAGTTCGTCGCCACCCAGCGCGAGCAGCTCGAGCGCATCAAACGCCAGGCGGTCTCCAATCAGCTGCTGCTGATTCACGCTCGTGCGTGCGTCAAGTCGATGCTGGATCTGGCAACGGGCAACCATTTCGATGGTTATAGCGGCAAGCACGGCCAGACCTTGAACCGTTCTGGCGCGACGACCCAGAGCCCCGTCCGCCTGAGCTTCAGGAGTTGACATGTCGCTCAACTCCTTGATGTACACGGCGCGCGACGCCATGAGCGCGCAGTCCTACGGGCTGAATGTCACCGGACAGAACATCTCCAATGCGAACACGCCGGGATATGTCCGCAGGGATCCGATCCTGGTCACGCGGGCTCTCGGCACCATGGACTACGGGGGCGTCCAGGTCGAGGGGCTACGTCGCGCCGCGGACCAGTTCACCGAGCGCCGCTACCTCGAAGCGGTGGGGCTTTCGTCAGCTGCCAGCGAGCACGACACGCAGTTGTCGCGGTTGGAGAGCCTCTTCAACGACGGGGCAGGTTCGGGGCTAGGAACGGCATTCGACCAGCTCTTCGCCGCCTTCTCGGATCTCACGAGCAACCCTGCCGACCCAGCGTCTCGAATGGCAGTGCTGAGCCGCGCGGAGGAGCTAGCCACGCGCTTTCGCAGCACCGGTGACGCGATCGCCACTCAGCGCTCCGAGCTGTTGACCTCGGCCAAGGAGACAACCTCCCAGATCAACGAGCTCGGTAACAAACTGGCGGAGCTCAATCGCAAGATCAGTGTCGCCAAGGGCGCGGGATCGGACGCCGCGGACCTCGAGGACGAGCAGGCGCAGGCGCTGAACAAGCTGTCGGAGCTGATCGACGTCCACACCTTCCCTGATTCCAAGGGCGGTCTGGTCGTCCAGGTCGCCGGCACGACGCTCGTCGAAGGTGCGGAGGTCCAGAAGCTGAGCATCGATGTCGACGCGTCGGGAAGCATTCAGTTGCTCGCCGCCCGCGGCTCGGGCCCGGGGAGCGACATCACCAAGCACCTGAGCGCGGGCAAGCTCGCTGGCCTGTGCGACGCTCGAGATGTGGACCTGGCGGCGGCGCAGACCAAGCTCGACCAGCTGGCTTTCGACTTCGCTACGGCCGTCAACACCCAGCACGCGTCCGGCTTTGGCAAGGACGGCGTGAGCGGTCGCGCCCTGTTTGGCATCTCGGCTACGGCGACCGGCGCAGCTCGTTCCATGAGCCTCGATCCGTCCGTGCGAGGCAACCCAGACGCAATCGCCGCCGCTTCGAGCGCGGCGACGCTCCCCGGTGGTTCGGACAACAGCCTGCTGCTTCAGGGCATCGGCACGAGCCTGGTCGCCAGCGGCGGGACTCGAAGCCCGAGTGAAGCCTACTCAGACCTGGTCGGCGACGTCGGTACCCGCCGCGCGGCGTCTCAGAGCGAGGTCGGCGTACGCGCAGCCATGCAGGACCAGGTGTACGCGATGAAAGAGTCCGCCAGCGGCGTGAGCCTGGATGAGGAGATGGTGAACCTGACCCGCTACCAGCGCGCGTACGAAGCCGCCACCAAGGTGATCTCCACCGTGGATCAAATGCTGGAAGAGCTGATTGGGCGCCTGGGGCGTTGAGTGCACCACCTGAAATGAGGACGTTTGGCCATGCGAGTCACTGACAACCTGCGGTTCTTCAACGTACAACGGAACCTCACGTCGCTTTCCTCGCGGCAATCAACGGTCGCCCAGCAGTCAGCGACGGGGATGCGTATCAACGCGCCCTCCGACGACGCGGCGGGCGCCAGCGAGCTGGTTCGCATCGACTCGAACCTGCAGCGGATGGACTCGTACAAGCGCTCCATCGGTACGGCTCGCGACGATGCAACTCTCGCTGAATCGACCCTCGGCGCAGCGAGCGGCCTATTTGATCGAGCACGGGAGCTCGCCCTGCAGGGCTCCAACGACAGCCTCGGCGCCAACGAGCGCAGCATGCTTGCCCAGGAGATCAAGCAGTTGCGGGAGCAGCTGACCGATCTGGCCAACACCAAGGGCTCGAAAGGGTACCTGTTCGCCGGCAGTCAGATCGATACACCACCGTTCGACAACGCGGGCGTGTTCAGCGGAGACCAGGTCGCACAACGTGTCGAGGCCGGCCCGGGGGTGACACTTCAGGTCAACGCCGACGGCGCGACGGCCTTCACCGCGACGGGAGGCCAGGATACGTTCGCAGCAC
>JAUILJ010000726.1 GCA_030433055.1 Polyangia bacterium | reverse complement strand
CTCCAGCATCTGCGTGGCGTACTTGGTCTTGATGCCCTGGTAGATCATGATCTCCGGCATCTTGTGATCCAGGTTGTTGTGGGTCGCGGTCTTGACGCCGGCCGGCAGATCGTAACCCTTCACGCTCACCCGCGTGCCCATGAGGAACGTCGGGAACTGTTCGTAGACAGTGATCTTTTCCGCAGGGACACCGACACCGATCACCGCCTCGACCAGCGGCTTGATCAGCTCGAAGTTGACGGCCATGGTGTAGCCCTTCTGGCCCGCGATGCCGTTGACCTTGATGGCCACGGTGTCGTCCTTGTGGATGAAGCGCTTCATCGCCTCCACCAAGTTGGACTTGCCGGTGAACTCCGTCATGGCTCGCTCGAGCAGCTCCTTGGCGACATCCGCCTTCGGCCAGAGCTGGTTGGGCTGCATGAAGGAAGCAAAGTCCCCCTTCTTCTCCACCTTGACGATCTTCCCTGGCACCGCCATCGGTCGGAAGCCCTTGGGCGGCTTCGCCGTCAGGCTCTTGGCAACGGCCTCGTCGGACAGACCCGTGAGCATTGCTGCGCTACCCAGCGCCAGCGAGCCCTTCACCAGGTCACGGCGACTGACGCTGAGACCACGAGCCGCCTCGGCAGCCTCCTGGATGGATGCTCGTAGCCCCTCGGCGATCGAATCACGCTCACTCATAGTTCCCTCCGATGACGTTAGGGAACTATCACGCCCCCGGGATCCGGGCAAAGTGGCGCTGGCTGGTTCTCGAGCCCTTCAGGGCGTTTCCGAGTCGGCGGCGGGGGCATTCCCCGCATCGGTCCGAGGATCGCCGCAGCAGCGAAACGAGACGAAATAGTAGGTGAATTCCGGTTCGTGGCTGGTCGTGACGGGGCGACAGGCGTTGCGGACGTGTCCCCACGCCCCACCCTTGAGCGCCGCGAACACGGCTCGTTGCTTCGGGCGATCGTGGTCGGCAAGCGCCCACTCATCGAAGTTCCCCGTCAGGTCGTACACGCCGTAGTCGCTCACGCATTCCTTCATCGCACCGCTGGGCTTGCTCTGATCGAGGCGCGCGAGCTCCGGGTCGCGGACGTCCGGATTGCTCGAGTAGATCTTCTTGAGGCTTGGGTTGATCCAACGGTTGTCGATGTTGCACTTCTCGCTGGAGCGCTCCCATCCATAAGGAAACGGCTTCTCATCGGGCCCTTCACAGGCCGCGACCCACTCGCTCTCGTAGCACAAGCGCTTGCCCTGGGCGCCGCACGCGCCCGCGGCGTCGTACCAGCTCACCATCACCGGTGGATGGCCCCCCTCCTGATTCGGGTACTCGTAGCGATCGATGCAGAAGTCGAGCTTGATCCGCTCCCCTTTGCAGGTGCTCTGCCCCTCGGCGAAGCGATGGCAAATGGTGATGTGGTTGCTCTTGTCGTACTGGCTCTTCAGGCACTTGCGCTCCATCTCGGGGCAGTAGTCGTGCTGCACGTGGAGCATGCCGTCAGGACACGGAGGCGGTGGCGCAGAGGACGCGACCGGAGCCGGCGTGGTCCCCTGCGCCGACACTACGCCCGACGTGGGCTGACTTCGCGGGGACGCCTCACCCGCTGGGGCAGCGGGCGGCTGCGTCGCGCACGCCACCCCGAGCCATGGCAAACAGGCGAGCCCGAACGCCCGGCGGCTCACTCGCCGCCCGTTCGAGACGCCCGTCGAGGCAATGGGGCGACGGAAGCGTGAATGGAACCTGCTCGACATGTGGACTACTCGGGTCGGGGCGGATGCGACGATCCCGCCCCGACCTCGAGTAGCGCACTCTTGCTTCGGGCCTCAAGGTTTCGCTCAACGCTTGGGCTTTTTCGCCTTGCTCGACTTCTCGTCGTTGCCTCCCTCCTTTGGCGGAGGCGGCGGGTCGACGACGATCAACGGACTCAGGCGCTTCAGAGTCCGTACACCGATGCCGCGCACCCGCAGCAGGTCGGTCTTGCGCCGAAAGCGCTTCAGCTTCTCCCTGAGCTTGACGATGGTTTCCGCGCGACGCTTGCCCACGCCCGGCAGGCGCTGAAAGTCTTCAACGCTCGCGGTGTTCAGGATCACTCTCCCATCCGCGGTTATCCCTGCGGATTTTTCCTGGGGGTGAGGGTGAGCGAAGGCAGGCTGCGGCTGGGTCTCCCTGTGCAGCGATCGCGCGTCGTGCTTGGGGGGCAACAGCGCGCTCGCCGGAGGAGCCGGCGGTGTACTGGGCATCCAGTCGACCCCGAGCTGAGACGCCAGGAGGGCCCCAGAAGATTCTTCTGGAGACCCCAACCCGAAGGCGCCCTTCGCCCGCAAGGTGGACCACGACCCGATCAGCGACAGCACGAGCAACACGAAGGCGACGCCCGCGCCCTTGCTCAAGATGGGAAACCACACGCTGCGCTTCAAGCGTGCCAAAAAGCCTTTGACCTCGGTGTCTTCGGCATCCTGGAGATCCACCCAAGCGTGCTCGGGAGGGCCCCCGAGGACCCATGCAGGGTCCTCGGGGGGGACGGCAGTGGAGCCCGCGACTGATTCCTCGCGGCGATACTCCGGCTCTGGGCGCTGACTCTCGTCACCGCCCTCGCTTGTCGTAGCCATCCCGACAGCCACCCTCAGGCCAACGCCTGATAGCTGAGCCCGCGGGAGTCACTCTCGGCCGGCGTCGCCTCCTTCGGCACGTAGTCTCGGATTTGCATGTCTCCGGAGACGGGAACGGCGTCCAGCTTGACGTTGATGGAGCCGTCACTGTTGACGAACGCGACGCCAACGCGATTCCAGTACTTTCGGCCCTTGTTTTCGGTGATGCAGTAAACGATCTTGGTCTTGGTGTTCATGACATTCTCCTAGCTACATGCGACGTCCGCACCTCGCTGAGCACGTGCGCCGCGCAGGCCCAATAGCGAGAGCCGTGCCAGGGGAATCTCCGCGGAAAGGCCCTCGAAAGGCGCAGTCACTCGAGTGGCCGCCAGCTCCACCTGGCGATTGCGCCACTCGGCCTCCATGGCGCGCTCGGTCAACGAACGCTCGCGACGCAGCGTCAAGTGGGCTCGCGCCACCTGCAACACACTGCATGCTCAGCGCTCAGATTCCGAGAAGGCACTGGCCAGCGCAGCGGCATCCGCTAGAAAGCCGACATGCGTTTGCTCTCCCCTGCTCTGGTCCAATCTGGTTTGGTGGCTCTTTCAGTGTTCGCGATCGCGGGCTGCAGCTGCAGCTCGAACGACACGAACGGCAGCGGCGGCAGCGGCGGCCAGGCTGGTAGCGCCGGTGCCGCTGGGGCCGGAGGCAGCAGCGGTGGAGCAGCTGGTTCCGCGGGGATGGGCGGCAGCGCAGGCGTGGGTGGCAGCGGGGGCGCGGCCGCGTACACCACGCAGCGCTGGGGCGCCCGCCTCTGGGGCAATCCCCTCGCGCTCTCCCGCATCGACCGTGAGCTGTGGATTGGCACTCGGGGCAATCCGGATCCCATGGCAGACGCCGCCGCCGACCTCCGTGGAGGTCTCGTACGCCTCGATCTCGACACCGGCGAGGTGCGGATCTTCGAGAGCGAGCTACCGAGCGTCCCCGATCCGTTCGAGCCGACGCGCAACTCGCCCGCTTCGACCCGTGGTGTCATCGCCGACGGCACCAAGCGCCTCGTGGCCAGTGAGTCGGGTGTACTCGTGATCGATGGCTCTGATGTGCAGGTGGTTGCCCTCGGCGGTGGAGCTACCAGCGCGCGGGTGACGGACCTGGTGCTGGACCGCGGGGGTAACCGCAACGCGCTGTGGGCGGGCACGGATCAAGGGCTCGTCGAGCTGGACGCGGATACGCTGCAGCCACGGCGCACCCTCGCCCAGACGGAGCTCGGAGGCAGCTCGGTTGGTGATCTGGCCCTCGACCCCGACTCCGGCGAAGTCTACGCAGCGGTCTATGGTGACAGCGACTCGTGGGTCGCCCGAGTCGGCACCAGCGTGGACACCTGGACTCCCGGCACCGACGGCCTGCCCGATGGCACCGTGGGCGACATCCTGTTCACCGAAGGGCGAGCCTACGTCGCGCTGGCTGCTTGGGCACCCGATGACGGTGGCATCGTGACCTGGGACGGCGCGACGGCGGAGTCCTTCGTAGTCGAGGGCGAGCTCAGCTGGGCAGCGGATGGTAGCCATCGCGCATTCGGTGCCTGGGAGCTCGATTACATCGAAGCCTCGAAGACCCTGATCGTGGGAGGGCGCCTTTCCCCCACCGGTGGCGGCGGCCTAGCGTACCTCGACCTCGAGGCGCGGTCGCCAGCCAGGGGGATCGGCGTGACTCAGGGGCCCGCCGGGCTCCCTGGAGATCACGTGAGCGCGCTGGCATACGATCCGGTGAGCGGGCGCACCTACGTGAACCTCGCCATGCCGTGCAGCGAGAGCAAGCTCGGGGCGCAAGGCGTGTTTGGGCTCGCCTTCGACCAGGGTCAACTACACCTCGAGCGCCCGATGTTGAGCGGCGTGCGTGATGTCGTTTCTCGCGGAAATGAAACGCTGCTGGCGCTCCGGGACGAAAACCCCGGATACAGCTGCGAAGGGCTCCCGGTCTCGCGCGGCGTGGTGCGGCTGCTGAACAATCGCGGGGGAGAATACGTGCTCGGTCGCTATCA